>CAZRNC010000023.1:0-16184 GCA_964601285.1 uncultured Thermomicrobiales bacterium
AAGCAGTGCTAGTGTAGCGAGATTGCGACGATATGGCAGCGACGCCATGGAGTCGACCATCATGGTTGATGGTCATGAATAGAAACGAGAGGGTCGCATGACAGAACGAGTGATCCAGGATACCTATGACCTGGATAAGGCTGTAGCCGATGCCGAAGTAGGGGAAGTTATTGACGAATCGGCTGAGTTGCTCGATCAGGCGACCAGCGATGCTGTCTACCGGTACTTCCGCGATGTCGGTGGTCACCGCCTGCTTTCCCACCAGGAAGAAATTGATCTTTCCCGCGCCGTGCGTGCAGGGTTGGAAGTCCGCCGGCTCCGGGAAGAGGGCGAAGAGGTCCAGGATCTCCAGATTATTCTGGAGAAGGCCCGCATTGCCCGTGAAAAGTTGATCCGCCACAACCTGCGGCTGGTCGTCTCGATTGCCAAGAAGTACCGCTCCAGCGGTCTGCCGTTGATCGACCTGATCCAGGAAGGCAACATTGGCCTGATGACGGCTGTTGAGCGCTATGACCCGGAACTGGGCTATCGCTTCAGCACCTATGCCACGTTCTGGATTCGCCAGGCCATCGGCCGGGCCGTCGCCAACCTGAGCCGCACAATTCGCGTGCCGGTGCACATGCACGACCTGATTTCGAAGGTCCGCCGCACCGAGGCCCAGTTGGAACAGAAGTATGGCCGGCCGGCAACTGATGCTGAAGTCGCCGCCCATCTCGAAATGGAAGTCGAGCGCGTCGAGCAGGCACGCTCCGCCATTCCGCGGACGTCCTCGCTGGACAAGCCAATCGGCGAAGACGGAGAATCTACCATCGGTGACCTGCTGCCGGATCCACAGAGCGACCAGGTTGTCGAAGAAGCCGTTTCCAGCGCCATCCGCGATCAGATTCGCCGCTCGCTGGAATGTCTCACCGAGCGTGAGAAGGGCGTTGTCGTCTTGCGGTTCGGACTTGGTGGCCAGCAGCCACAGACGCTTGCCGAGATTGCCGAGCACTACGGCATCAGCCGCGAGCGAGTGCGACAGATCGAGAAGGAAGCGCTTGCCAAGTTGCGCAAAAGCGACCTGATCGAACTCTCCAGCGCCGCCTAGGCCAAATCAATCAGAACACAAGAACCCCTGCCCGGATGAATCGGGGCAGGGGTTCTTTCATGCCTGAGGCATCAAGCCGGCGCTGCCGGGCGTTCTGTTTCATCGACAAGTGTGGTCAGTTCGCGATTGAGCCGCACCCAGATGAATGTGATGGAAAGACCAGCAGCAGCGAGACCCACCGAGAATGTCAGTCCATACGCCTGGACCAGCAGGCCACCGGTCGCGAAACCTGCCGGAGCCGCAACACCGCCAGATGCGTTCAGAAACCCGAACACCCGGCCAAACATATGTTCCGGCACACTCGCCTGCATAATCACCATCCCAACCGCATTCACCGGACCAATGAACGTACCGATCAGGAACGTCGAGAGCACTGCAAACCAGAGCGCAGGTGCAAACGCGAGCATCCAAAGGCCAACTGACGCACCCAGCAGAGCGCCCCAGTAGACAACAATTCTCCGGATTCGATGCCCGAACGCTCCGTAGAGAATCGTCCCGAACCCGGCTCCCGCGCCGAATCCCGCCGCCATCAGACCAAATGCCCGCGAACTGTCGTACACCTGGTTTGCCATGACCGGCAGCGCCAGGAAGACCAGCGAAAAGAGGAAGTTGGCCACGATCGACACCGGAATGACCTTGCGCAGGAATGGATCAGTTGCAACGTACTGGAATCCTTCCTTCAACTCATCGAAGTAGGAGCTTGGTTCCTCATCCACCTGCTCGCTCTGGCCATTTCTGGCGCGAACAACACCAGGAATAAACAGCGCGACGATGAGTACGGAGAGGATAAATGTGGTGGTATTGACGTATAGCACCGTCGCTGCGCCAATCGACGCAATCAACACACCTGCTGCCAGCGGGGCAAGCATTTCGCCCATCGACATCTGGGCAAATTGCATCGCCGAATTTGCCCGTTCCAGGGTTGAACCTGTCCGGCGAATGATCGAGGGAATCAAGGATCGCCGTGCGGTCGACCCCGGCGAATCCAGCACCGCTCCAAGGAACACCAACACCAACAGCAGCCAAAACGAGAGCATGTCCAGAAAGTAGAGCGTTGGGATCAAGGCAACAGTGATACCGCTCGCCAGGTCAGAGACGATACTCGCCCGCTTGAACCCCAGCCGGTCGACGATCGTCCCACCAAACACCCCGGCGACAATCATTGCTGCTGCCCCGACTGCCGCAGCCAGCCCGGTGCGCGCAGCACTGCCGGTCGTGATCAGCACAAACCAGGGAATCGCCAACGCGGTCAGACCATTCCCGAGCGATGAAACCGCCGTCGCAGAGACCAGCGCCGGTAGCGCCATCCTGTCCCTTCGCACCGGAGCTTCCCCGGTCCGATCGTCGGCTTCAGCAATCAGCGACACAAAGACCCCCCACCCCATCCTGCGACAGGCAATAACAACTCACTGATTTGAAAGATGGCTATTCCGCCATGCTAGTCAGCCAGGTCCAGGCCTTCCAGCAACCGTTCGGCTTCTTCCACCGTCAATGCACCCGTTGCCAGCGCCTCCAGGACAACGCGCGCCTGTTCTTCCCTGGCAACAGTGTCCAACGAGGGTGCTGCCGGCGCTCGTTCTTCTTGCACCCGTGGTTCGACTTTCACCAACCGTATCGTCGCATCACCCCGTTTGGTATGTACTTTCACACCGACACGCGGGCTGGATGTCTTGGCAGTATCCTGGACACCCACAAACCGCTTGGTGGTGCCGCGTGGTCCCGGCCGGCCAACACCAACCAGCGGCACATCGGAATGGATGTCACCAGTCATCAGCACTTCGACGCGCAGGTTCAGATCGTTTGGCAGGTCAACCGCGATATCACCACGGCCCGAATCAAACGTGAACCGTTCATCGTTGTAGGAAACAGCTGATCCGGCCCCGTAGCGTATACCGTCGGAACCGATCGAAAGATCATGCTTGCCGCGACGCACCTGGATACCGTCCGGACCGAGCCGGACAATGTCCTTGCCCCCACGGGAGATCGTCAATCCATGCTCGCCTGCGGCGAATCCGAGATCACCTAGATCTGCAAATTCGCTCAGGTCACCGAGGTCAAACACTTCGCTGGGACCGGGATCAGGGGTGTCGGATGAGGCATCCTCTTCAGCCTGCTGATCGGGAACCAGCTCATCAACGACCATCCGAAGTGTTGATGAGATATCGCCGTTGCCAGTCTTGATCTGAGTCGTAGACGCCTCGCCCTTGTCAATGGCAATGTCGCCGTGGCCGGTCGAAAGCCTTAGCAGGCCGCCAAGACTGCGCCGAACGTGGATATCTCCATTGCCACTGGAAACCTCAATATCCGGCCCGGCGTCGGTCACACTAACATCGCCCTTGCCGACAGAGATAACCACCTCGCCTGCACAACCCCTGATCGACACATCTCCCATGCCTTGTTTGATCCCAACTTCGGCAGCGATATCGGTCAGCGAAACATCACCCTTGCCCGACTTGATGCCAACCGGGGCACTGGCGTTGGAAATAGCGATATCCCCCATACCGAGTGAAATCCCGAGCGTAGCGTGCATCTGGCCAACGACCAGATCACCTTTGCCGATTTTGACAGCGGTGTCCGGGCAATCGATTGCCGGAACCCGCAGGAGAGGTCGCACCCGCCCCCGATAGCGGGACGATTGTCTGATCTCCAGCCTTGTATCAGCCCGTTTCAAAATTGGTGCATTCTGGGCAGGTTCGCAAATCAGCTGAACCATGTTGGACAGCGAAGCATCTGTTTCAATGGTCAGGTCCATTTGGTCGCAGTCCACTCGCAACTCGGTGATACCAACGAGCGAGATTTGCTGCATCCAGCCAGATTCAACGTCGTTTGCGTTCACAGGTTACTCCTCCGGCAACCGGCGCATCTGATTCATGCCCTCTTCAACGGAGAGCGATCCATCGGCAATTCCGGCAAGAATCTCGCGGCGGGTGAGCACCGGCGATTCATCAGCAGACGGTTCGGAAACGGGTGGGCTGGCCGGAGCCGGTGGTGTCACCGGCGGGGCCGGTGGAACCGGAGCAACCGGCGTGACAGCCGGGGGCCGCGGTGGAGCGGGGGACGCTGTGAGCGCCCCAATCAGATCATCCAGTTTGGCTCGTACGGTTGGATAGGAGACGCCGAGGCTTCGCTCAACGTCAGACATGTTGCCACGACTGGTGACAAAGAGATGCAGGAACGCAATCTGCTCGTCGTTCAGCCTGGCAAACGGAGATTGGGTTCCAGGTTGAAACTCACCGCGGACGGTGATGTCGCAATTCGGGCAGTAAAGCTCTCGAACCACCATCGACTCGTGACAAACAGGACATGAATCTAACGAAACCGGCACGATTGCACCTCCAATCAGCACAACCATAACCAAGAATCGGGGTATTGTCAACCATTATTGATTACTGAATGAGAAATTCTCATCAGAATCGGCTATTCTTGCACCGATTCCTCAATCAGCTCGTCTGAAGCAGGCAGAGCCAACTGGCGGCCGGCGAATCCGCGAGTACGAGGTGTTGCAGGCCGGTCGTCATCCAGAAAGGCTTTCAGCACCGCCTTCACCGCATGCCGGTCCCGGGCATCCAGCTCCGGCAACCGGCGCAGGTAGAGACTCAGTTCAGGATCGCCAAGCCCGTAACCAATATCATCCAGCGAGACATCTCCCGGGAGCCCGAGCCCGGCTTCTGTAAAGAGTTCAGCCCAGGTACGGCCCATTGCTCCGCAAATCCTGCTCAACGTCGGCAGTCCTGGCTGCTCGGGAACCCCGCGTTCCAGCCGGGAGAGGTAGCCCCTGCTTATCCCGGAACGGGCAGCCAGTTCATCCTGGGTCCATCCAAGTGCATGCCGCCAGCGGGCGAGCACCGGCGCAATCCTTCGACCGGTCATCTCTTCAGCCATGCTCACCCGCTGCCCTCCTTAAGGAATCACACGCTACTACGCAAACTCCTTGCGAAGCTCCGGGACGATCTTCTCGGCGTATTCGCGTGCCGCCGGAGTAATGGCTTCCGGAGTGTGGAGCAGAAAGTCGGTAATCCCAAGACCACGCAATTCGCGGAGTCGCGCAACCAGCGCATCCGGATCGTCGAGCAGATTCACCGCCACCGTCGTCGAACGGCGAATGTCACCAGGATCACGGCCAGCAGCTACCGCAGCAGCATCGAGTTTGGCGGTGCGCTCCTGATACTCCCCACTATTGCTGAAGTTGTTATCCCACTGATCGGCAAACCGGCCAATGATCCGCAACATCCGGTCGCCGGAGCCGCCAATGACGACCGGCATCGGATTGCGAACCGGTTTCGGTTCGAACGGTGCATCCTTCAGGTTGACAAACTTGCCCTCGTAGGTCGTTCGCTCTTCAGTCTGGAGCAACCGAAACGCTTCAAGCGACTCCTGAAGCATCGTCACCCGGTCGCCGGCGCGAGGGAAATCGATACCGAACATCTCGTGCTCGCCCTCAAACCAGGCTGCGCCAACTGCCAGCAGCGCCCGGCCGTTGGAAATGTGGTCGACGGTTGTGATGATCTTCAGCAACAGCCCTGGATTGCGGTAGGTGATGCCGGTCACCATCGGACCAATTTCGACATTCTTCGTCGCCTCGGCCAGGCCGGCAAGCAGCGTCCAGCCATCCAGGTTCGGCCCGGTTCGAGGATCGGAAAGGGGAATCATATGGTCAAACACCCAGGCGGTCTCAAACCCCCAGTCATCGGCCGCCTGAAACCACTCCTTCAGCTCACCCCATTGACGATGGTGCTGGCTACAACGAATTCCGAAACGCACATGCTTTTCCACAGCGTATCCTTTACAGTAAGAAACTACCCCAGTATTCCTTCTATCTTACTTTCGCAGGACAATAGCATTCCGTCCATAGCAGAGAGGGCCTTGCAGCGTGTCGCACAGAACGATCCCACCTTCCGGGGCGGAACGCTTCACAGTACCAGAGGTCTCCAAGGTCATTGCCGTTGCCAGCGGGAAGGGCGGTGTCGGAAAATCGACTGTTGCTGTTAACCTCGCGGCTGCGCTTGCAGCAACTGGAACGCGAGTCGGATTGCTCGATGCAGATGTGCACGGCCCCAATGTCCCGTTGATGCTTGGCATCCGTCGCACCGCAGATGCCAGCGGCTGGCAAGCCATGCTGCCAATTGGAACAGCTACCGGAGCTTCTCCACCGATACCGCCTATTGAGCGGTATGGCATCAGCGTCATGTCAATCGGTCTGCTGATTGGTGAAGACCAGACAGCCATGCTCGACAACGTCTCGATGGTCGGACTGCTGGTTCGGCAACTCCTCGCCAGTGTTGCATGGGGCAAACTGGACATCCTGTTGATCGACCTTCCACCGGGAACCGGAGAGCCGCAAGCAACGTTGATGAAAACTGTTGCAATGAATGGTGCGTTGATGGTTGTCACACCTCAGGATTTAGCACTGCTGGACAGCACTCGTGCGATGCATGCCTTCATTAGCTCCGATGTGCCGGTGGTTGGCGTTATAGAGAACATGAGTTATCTGCTCTGTCCAAATTGCGGCGACCAAATCCAGATTTTCCATCGCAGCCAGGTTCCGCGCAGCATCACCGCAGGCGATATCCCGTTGCTCGCACAAATCCCCATCGAACCAGCGATCTCCGAATCTGCCGACATCGGTCGCCCGCTGGTCATTGGCGATCCCGATTCCCAGCAGGCAGCGATCTTCATGGAATTGGCGCATTCGGTATCCAGCAAACTGGGAATATAGAGTGTCCGACCAGACCAGAAGGACGGGCATTCTGAACGCCCAAACTTAAGAAAGATCGTCGGCTGTCACCAGCCGACGATCTCTATACCAGTTTTGGATGGCCTACGCCGGCAGGTTGTTGACGACGTCTGCTCCGGACTTCTTGACGATCAGCAGATCGCGGAGCGCGCCGATGTCGTTGAGCGCATTGCCGCGAACGCCGAGGATGTCGGCCCGCCGGCCTACCTGGAGCGTACCGAACTCTTCCGTGCCGATGGCCTCGGCAGCGTTGCCGGTAGCAGTCAGGATGGCATCACCGTTGGACATGCCAACGTGCTCGACCAGCATTTCGATATCAAGCTGGAAGTCATCGAAGCCAGTGAAGACCATGCCGGCGTCGTTTCCAGAGACGAACTTGACGCCGGAATCGAGCAGCCGCCGGAAGTTCTCCATACGGGTATGACGGGTCTTGGCAAATGCTGCCGGAATCTCGATGCCTTCGCGATCAGCATGCTGGCGATAGCGCTCACCAACGCCAATGGTCGGGCAGACCCAGATGCTCTTCTCGGCCACCGCGCTGGCAATTGCCTGGTCATACTCGACGCCATCCTCGACCATGAACGAGCAGTGCTCGATCGTGGTCACCTCGGCGGCAACAGCATTCACAATACCCGGGGTACCGTGGCAGTGGGCAGCAACCCGCTTACCGATCCGCTTCGAATCCTCGACCAGTGCGATCATCTCTTCCCGGCCGAACTGGGCTTCACGCGGATTGGTGTTCGGCGTCAGACCACCACCGGTTGCCATCACCTTGATGTAGTCCGCACCAGCTTTGACCTGAGCACGCACCGCCTTCTTGATGTCCTCGATCGAGTCGCACTCGACGCCGAAGAAATAGCAGTGGCCGCCAGTCGAGGTCAGCACATCGCCGCTGGCCCAGATGTGCGGAGCAGTAATGATGCCGGCGCTGGACGCTTCCCGGATGGAGAAGACGATCTCGTTCAACGTGCCGCAGTCGCGAATCGTCGTCACCCCGGAGAGCAGCGACTTCCTGGAGTTCTCGATGGCCCGCATCATCTTCGTTTCGTAACTGTCAGTCAGGGCATCCTGCAACACGGTGGTGTTTCCGCTACAGGTGATGTGGGTATGCATGTTGATCAGACCTGGCAGCAGCGTTGCATCGCCCAGGTCGGTTGCGCCACTGATCGCCGATCCGAGATCGGATTGCTTGCCGACGGCAACAATTCGGCCATCCTCAATTTGCAGGAATGCTTTCTCAATTGCCGCTGCGCCGGTTCCATCGAATAGCCGGTCAGCCAGCAGAGTTTCTACTGCCATGCCATTGTCCCTTCTTGCACGAGACTCACTTGTAACGAACCTGCGGGGTATCGTCGCACTGTCTGTGCAACTTGTCACTAGCCAGCAGAAAATCCGGATCTCGCTAGCCGATGTGGACCAGCGTCTCGGGATAGCGGTATGGCTTGCGTGCTTGCCGGCGCTGGAGCGCATAGGCCGCCAGCAATGGACCGATCCGGCCAACAAACATGGCGACCGAGATCACCAGCTTGCCGGGAGTCGAGAGATCCGGCGTCACACCGTTGCCAATTCCGTTGGTGGCTATGGCACTCATTGATTCAAACAGCAGCCGGACAAACGCCGGCCCCTCGCCAAAATAGGTCTCGGTAACAGCAACTGCAAAACTGACGGTGAAATGCCAGACGAAATAGATCACGATGATCGCCATCGCACGGTAGACGAGCGCCGTCGGCAACCGCCGATCGAACACAGATGGCTCTTCGCGACCCTTCAGTGTCGACAGCACTGCAACCAGCACGACCGCCACCGTCGCCAGTTTGACGCCACCAGACGTTGAGCCAGACGCACCGCCAATGGACATCAGGGCCATGTAGACAAACAGCGTAAAGTGGTGCGTCTCCGAATAGTCCACGGTTGAGAATCCGGCAGTGCGTCCGGAAACGCTCTGGAACAGTGCCTGCATCGGCTTGCTCCAGCCGGCTGTGCCGGCCATCGATTGGCTCCATTCAGCCGAGAGGAACGCAACAAATCCGATCACCGTCAGCACCAGCGTCGAAGCCAGGATGATCTTCGTATTGACGGTCAACCTCCGCCAGCGCCTCTTGTTCTCGATGTCTGCCAGCACAATGAACGAGATCGATCCGAGCGTGATCAACACAATAAACACCGCATTGACCCAAAGCGATTCGCGATAGGGCATCATCGACCGGAAGCCGCCCTGGAGATCGAACCCGGCATTGCAGAACGCTGATATGGCGTGAAACACCCCTTGCCAAACGGCAGAAGACAACGGCATCTCCCGGGCAAAATAGCCAGAGAGAAGGATCGCCCCGGCAGCCTCAACCACCAGGGTGAACTTCACGATCCGCCGGGAGAGTGTGACCGCTTCGCTCAGGCTCAGCGTCGGGATGTTGTCGCGGATCATGATCGCGTCGCGCAGCCGCTGCCCTTCGCCACGGCCAATCATCCGCAACACCAGGCTGGCCCCGACCATGAAACCGAGACCGCCAATCTGGATCATGGCAAGGATGATGATCTGCCCAGCCAGATTCCAGTGGTCATAGGTATCAACTGTCACCAACCCGGTAACTGATGTTGCCGACACTGCCGTGAACAGGGCATCCTGTACCGGAGTAGCGTCACTATCACGGGTGACCCAGGGCGTAGCAAGCAGGATCGAGCCGGCCAACACCACCGCTGCATAGGCAGCGATAAACAGCCGGGCGCTGAAGAGCGTGTCTCCAGCCGGTTCGCGATCGACCACATCGTGGATCTCGATGACCTGGGTTTGCCGGACTCTCCCACGAAGTGACCTGCCGCGCCGGCGACGGGCCGGGCCGCTCAACCGGGTCGCCCCGACGGCTGCGATTCGGTGAAAGTCGCGATCACATGATCCGGCCCGACCAGCACAAGTTCATCGCCAACCGCGATCCGTTCGCGATAATCGGGCGCAACGATCAACCGGCTGCCGCGTTTGATCAACACTAGGTTCAGTTGATAGTGCTTCTCGATGTCCAACTCGTCCAGCGTCTTGCCGACGAAATGCGCCGGAGTATCCAGCTTGGCAATGCCGGAAGTTGGGGAAAGACTGATGTAATCGCTGATCTGCCGAGCGGCCAGCGAGTGCGCCACCCGCACACCGGTATCTCGCTCCGGGTAGATAACCCTGTCTGCACCGATTCGTGAAAGCAAGGCTCCGTGCAGCGTGGTGCTGGCTTTTGCTACCACCCACGGCACGCCCATCCGCTTCAGCAGCAGCGTTACCAGCGCGCTGACCTCGACGTTCGACCCCTGGGCGACAATACAGACATCCGACTTCTCGACCGAGAGCGACCGCAAGACCTCTTCGTTCGTGCCATCACCCTGGACCGCCAGCACCACCCGGTCTGCGACATCGGCAACCCGCTGTTCATCAATGTCGATTGCGGTGACGTCGTAACCAAGCTCACCCAGCTCAACCGCGGTTGCAGTCCCGAACCGGCCAAGACCGATCACCGCGACACGCTCCGGCCGCCAAGCCTTGCCGTCTCGCATGCCAACACCCCTCACACGCACGATGCAGATGTTCCGCGTGCTGCGAAGTGTACCGGTTCAATGCAGGGAATATGCTGAAAACTTCAGCAACTCTTGCCGGCAGTTGTCTGCCTAATAAGGCGTCGGAGCCGCGGCGAGGCCGTGGGTCATGGCATAGATTGCAGCCTGGGTGCGGTCCTTGACATCCAGTTTCTGGAACAGGATTGACAGCCGGTTCTTGACCGTGCTTTCCGCCAGCCCAAGCTCCTCGGCAATCTCTCTGTTGGAGAGTCCGTTGGCAACTAGCTGGAGCAGCGCTACCTCGCGGTCAGTCAGCCCGGCGACGTTCACCCCGTCGACAATATCGGACAGCCGCCTGAATTCGTTCATCACTTTGCTGGCCAATTCGGGATCAATTATCGAATCGCCACGGGCAACCGCCCGAATCGCTTCAACCACCCGGTAGGATTCACTGCTCTTCAACAGATAGCCGTCGGCACCAGCCCGGATTGCCCGGATCACCTGCGCATCCTCGGCAAACATGGTCAGCATTACAATGCCAAGCTGGGGGTACCGTGTTCGCAGTACCTCGGTTGCGCTGATGCCATCAACAACCGGCATGGAGACATCCAGCACTACCACGTCCGGCAGAAACTGCATCACCAGGTCGATCGCTGCCCGGCCGTCATCCGCTTCTCCGACAACTCGCAATCCCGGTTCGGCATCCAGCAAATTCCTCAGTGCTTGCCGAAAAAGGACATGGTCGTCCGCTAGTACAATTCGAATTCCACGATTCAATTGATATTCCCCTGTTCGCCCGGTGCCTGTTTCGTCATCGAAAGCAGACCGCGTTGCGTGCTCCCTGTTCTTCCGATTCTAGAGATAGCGTGTATCGTTACCTATCAACCAAAGGTCACGATGACCGGGGTAGAAATTCGACTGATACCATGACGAACAGCCCGGAACCAACATCCGGGCAAGCAGTGGGAAATACCGGGCACCGATGCTCTTTGTCCTGCGAAAGTTTCGCCAGCGGAATGAATCAGGATCACTCGCCGATCTGGACGATGGCGAGCTGATTGCGCGTGCCCAGCAAAACGATGCCAATGCCTTCAATGAACTGGTCGAACGCCACCGCAACCCGGTGTACAGCGTCGCCTTGCGCTACATGGGCGCAGCCGATCTGGCAAACGATGTCACCCAGGACGCCTTTCTGCGTGCATGGCAGGCAATCGACACCTTTCAGAACAACGATGGCGTCGGATTCCGAAGCTGGCTGATGCGCATTGCCAGCAACCGGGCGCTTGACGTTCTGCGGGCGCGCCGGCGACGACCGTCCGAGTCGCTCGACGCTGCCATCGATAATGAAGACTCCAACTGGTCACCGGAAGACCCTGGCGAAACGCCGGACGAATTCGCCGAACGCGACGACCTTGCGACCGGCATCGAACGCTCACTACGCCATGTTCCGCATGACCAGCGGCTTGCGGTGATCCTCAGCGATATCCAGGGATATAGCTACGACGAGATCGCCGAAATCACCGGCGTTGCGCCCGGAACGGTCAAGTCCCGCATCCACCGGGGGAGGGCGCGGCTCCGCGAAGTGCTTGTTGCATCCGGGGAACTATCGGACGAGCCACGTCGTCTAGAGAGTGATGGCGGGCTTGGCTAGCCGGAAACGAGGAAGTATCAGGATGAATCGGAAAGGAGGCCGGAGATGAACGACGAACCGTTTGATGCTCGTCCATACCCATCTAGCAACGGCCCCGATCCGAAGGAGAACTCCCATCCATCGGTTGAGGAGCTTTCCGAATATCTGGATGCTACCCCTCGTGAACGCACGGCCAACTGGCAGACCATCGAAGGGCACCTGCAGTCGTGCGCGGCATGCCGTGCTGTGTTGAACGACCTGCAAGTGATGGTTCAGATGCTCCAGTCGCTCCCGGAGATCGAAGCACCGCAGAGCTATGCGGTTCCCGTAGCGACAGACGGTCCGGCAACGCAGCCGGCAGCATCCGAACCCATCCAACTGCAGGAGACTCCACAGTGGCATATCCGGCACGCTGCAAAGGTTCGCTGGGCAACAGCGGTGGCAGCAGCACTCTTCGTCTTCGTGCTCAGTGCTGATCTCATCACCAACGAGCTGCGTCCGGGAATGTCAGGATCTGACAACGACGACGCTCCGGCCTCGGTGATGACCAGCAGCGACGATGCCGGAGAGACGTTGAGATCCGTCCCCACCGCTGCCGCAGCAAGCGATCTGGAGCAGGAAGAGGCTGAAGTCGAGGAAGAGGAAAGCGCAGACGCACCGGAATCTGGAGAGCATTACCAGGAAGCTCCGCCAGATGCCGAAAGTGAAAGCGCCGACGTTCCCGAGGAACAATCCGACGATTCGGCTCGCGCCGCCGACGGTGACGAAGCTGCCGGAGAAGACGAGGAGTTCTCGACGATGGCCATTGAAATGGAGGATCAGGCAGACGAGGCTGAAGGCGATACCCAAACCCGGCAGGTGGATTCCGACCGGATCAACTGGCGAATCGCTCAAGTAAGCCTTGCGATCATCCTTGCCCTGCTACTGGCCGTGCTCGTCGGCCTGCCACGCCAAGGAGGCAAGCGGCAACCGTAGCCGCTGCCGGAAGTGCCCCGGTCGAGGTAGACCGGGGATGAACGAGGAGGTCCATCGTGACCATCAGCAAACGTGCATTGTCCATTACCGGAGCATTTGTGATTATGGCCCTGGTCGCCGCCACCTTTGCCCTGGTTGTCGCCCAGGGTAGCGACTCCACAGCATCAGCTCAGAGCGATGAAATCCCACGTCGTGTCACCGTTAGCGGTGTCGGAGAGGTATTCGTCACCCCGGATACCGGCATGGTTACGCTCGGTGTTGAAATCTCCAATCCTGAACTCGCCACGGCCCAGGCAGAAGCCGCCGCCAAGATGGACGCAATCATCGCCGCTGCCAAGAGCGCCGGCGTTGCCGAAGCGGACATCACCACCGGCAACTACAACATCTGGGTCGACCGTAACTGGGAAAGTCCGGAACAGACCATCCGCGGCTACAACGTTTCCCACACGATCACCATCAAGGTGCGTGCAATTGATAACGTCGGCAGCGTTATCGAGGATGCGCTAAATGCCGGAGCAAACAGCGTCCAGGGCATCTTCTTCACCGTTGAAGACCCGGGCGACGCGGTGAGCCAGGCACGAGAGGCCGCCATTGAGGACGCCCGAGCCAAGGCAGAAGACCTCGCTCGTCTGACCGGTGTTTCGCTCGGCCAGGTGGTGACGATCGACGAGTATTCCTACAACCCGTATCCGGGCGGGCGCAGCGGCGAAGTCTGGGCCGAGGATGCCGACGGTGCAATGGCCCCACCGATTAACCCTGGACAGTCCAGCATCTCCGTCCAGGTACAAATCGCCTGGGAACTCAACTAGACACATCCCCGACTTACCCGAGATCCACAGGGAGGCGGCCAATCTGGCCGCCTCCCTGTTCTCTTTGCAGCGCCACGACACATGGCATACTGGAACCATTCAAACCCAACAATTCAACCGTCATCGTGGGAAACTTCACGGGAGGAATATCCATGTCAATGCAGATCGAATCAGTGGTCCGGAGAGTCACGGTCAACGGAACCGGAGTCGTCAAGGTGATGCCGGATACGGCAACCGTGCGGCTCGGTGTCGAGGTACGCGATCGCGACCTTGCGACCGCCCAGAACGAGGCAACTCGCCGGATGACCGCGTGCATCAGCGCCGTTCGGGCAGCCAATGTTGCCGAACGCGACGCCACCACCAGCGGTTACAACATCTGGGTAAACCAGGATCACAACAATCCGCGACGGCCGATTGTCGGTTACACCGTCTCGCACGTCCTGACAGTGCGGGTCCGCGAGATCAGCAACGTCGCAGCCGTTATCAAGGCGGGGCTGGAAGCCGGCGCAAACGAGGTCCAGGGCATCCACTTCACCGTCGAGAACCCGGGCGATGCCCATACACGGGCGCGTGAAGCCGCAATCAGCAACGCCCGGGAGAAAGCCGACGACCTCGCCCGGATCACCGGCGCAATGATCGGCCAGGTGTTGACCATCGACGAAACGTCCCACGCCCCGCAAACAGTCTCCGGAGATGCGCGCATGTATTCCCGCGTGATGATGGATGCCTCGGCACCGATGATGGCCGAAGCTCCAATCGAACCCGGCGAATCGTCGATCTCAATCAACTTGCAGATCTCCTGGGAGATTGTCTAGCGCAAACAGAAACCCGCCCTGCGCCGGCGTACCGGCAACAGGGCGGATCTCCAAAGGGGGAAGGGGGTGGGGGTAGAAATCTTCTGTTAACTGCTATCTAGAAGTCAGGCCGCGTCTCCAGCGTTACGTCGAAGGTAAGCGTTTCGCCGGTCGATGGGCGGTGAACTTCCACCTGGATCGTGTCGCCCGGCTGGTGCTGGAACAGCAGGTCTTCGAGCGGATTTTCCTGATCGATCTGCTCGCCATCGAGTGCGGTGATAATGTCGTTCACCTGGATTCCGGCAGTCGCCGCCGGGCCACCGGTCGGCAGATCGCGGATCCAGACACCATACTGAACGTCAAATCCCTCGATGCTGGCCACATTCGGCGTAACTTCCTGATAGCTGATGCCAAGGTATGGCCGGACAACTTCACCATCGGAAATCAGGGTGTTGACGATCTCCTGAACCGATGCGCTGGGAATCGCGAATCCCAGACCCTCGGCCACAATGCCAGTGCTGGCTTGTCGGACGACCGCCGTATTGACTCCGATGACTTCGCCTTCCATGTTCAGCAACGGGCCGCCGGAGTTGCCTGGGTTGATCGCTGCATCGTGCTGGATCATGTTCCGCAGATTGCCACTCAGTTGCCGTCCCAATCCTGAAACGACACCCTGGGTTACCGTGTTGGTGTAATCGCCCAGCGCACTACCGATGGCGATAACTTCTTCGCCGGGGCGCAGTGTTGTCGAATCGCCAAAGGTCAGAACGGTGTCCATATGCATGTCCACCTTGATCACAGCCAGGTCGGAGAAGGCATCGATGCCGACCAGGGTCGCTTCGGCGCGATCACCATTGGCAAAGATCACTTCCAGCCCCTGGGAACCTTCGACAACATGCTGGTTGGTGACGATGTAACCATCCTCGCTGATCACAAACCCGGTCCCGGTGCCAGCAGGCTGAAGAGTATCTGGATCACTGGCAAATCCCTGGAACTGCTGCTGGTTGATGACGGTCACCACGCCATCGTTCACATTAGCAACAATATCCGCCACACTTGCCGATTCCTCGACAGGCTCGGTTGGATTCTGAACCTCGGCAACCCGCTCTGACTCCTCGGTAGCGGTTGCTTCCGGCTGGGTCGCCTCGTTGCGTACCAGCTCCGCCTCGGCAACCGGGGTGGCTGTCACTTCGACCGTGCCAGAATTGCGGTCCATGATCAACGCCGCCGTGCCACCGGCCAATCCGCCGCCGATTGTTCCCAGAATCATGGCAATGGCGGCGATCATCACCACCAGGCTCATTGGGAACTGTTTGTTCTTCATTGAACGCTTACCCTTCCATCTATGATGTAAGCTGCCGACCCGGGTCGGGCACCGTTACCTGTCTCCCGGTGGCACAAGCGGCGATTCGCTTGTTTTCATTCTGGTGGCAGGATGTAAACGCCACCTGAAGCAAACCTTAAATCTGTCTGAGAATCGAAACTGGCCGATGAGAACGCAGAAAACGAGCAACAACACCATCAGCCGCCGGCATCTCCTGCTTGGCTCTATCGCTGCAACGGCATGGCTGGTTACCGGCTGTGGCAGTGATACCCCGGACGAAGCAGCTGCTATTCCGGAACT
>CAZRNC010000024.1:0-11102 GCA_964601285.1 uncultured Thermomicrobiales bacterium
TCCGACCCGGAGCATGACGGATTAATCGTCCCGTTGCCGGATGACGCCGCCAGGAGTGATGATCCTGCTTCTGCCGGAGTGCGAGTGCTGTTTGCATCCAGCGGCGAGAACCTGCGCCAGAAGCTTGCCGAGCATGGCGACGCGCTCCAGAACGACAATGTGACCTGGATCGCCTATCCCAAGGGCAACAAGGCGGACATCAACCGTGACACTCTGTGGCCGATCGCCGGCGAGGTCGGGCTGCGCCCGATCAGCCAGGTCGCCATCGACGACACCTGGTCTGCCCTGCGATTTCGTCCCCTGAAGGAAGGCGAAGCCCCATTTACCGGCGGGAAGAAGCCTGACTAGCAGGCGCCACCATGACGATGTAGATGACGCACACCGAACGTGCGTCAGGTTGGAGGTCAAAGATGACGATCAATCGTGTTGTCGAACGTAAGGACTGGCTGGACGCCCGCCGGGCACTGCTGGAGCGTGAGAAGGCCCACACCCGGCAAGGGGATCTGATTGCCCAAAAGCGCAGGGAGCTGCCGTGGGTGCTGGTCGATCAGGACTATCGCTTCGAAGGTGCCGAGGGCACCGTTTCTCTTGGAGACCTTTTCGGCACATCCAGCCAACTGATCTTGCAGCATTTCATGTTCGGTCCGGGTTGGGAAGAGGGCTGCGATGGCTGCTCCCTGCTTGCCGACCATGTTCAGGACGCAATGCAGCATCTCGGTGACCACGACCTGGCGTTTGTCGCCGTCTCGCGGGCACCGTATGCCGAGTTTGCGCCGTTCAAGGAAAGAATGGGCTGGACGTTCAACTGGGTTTCTTCGTTCGGTAGCAGGTTCAACAGTGACTATGATGCCTCGGTGACAGAAGACGATTTGGCATCCGGGCGGGAGTTGACCCACAATTACCGGCCTCAGTCGTTCGACTCCGAGACCGAGATGCACGGCCTCAGTGTCTTCTTCCGGGACGAGGATGGCGCAATCTATCACACCTACTCCACCTACGCTCGCGGAATCGAACAGCTTGCCAATGCCATCAATCTGCTGGACATCGCACCACTTGGTCGTAACGAGCAATCCGCGATGGACTGGGTACGGCTGCACGACACCTACGAATAGACCGCAGGAGGCAAATCCATGACCAATCATGCCGTTGTTTCACGTGAGGAATGGCTCGAAGCACGCAAGGAACTGCTTGCGTTTGAGAAGGCACATACTCATGAATGGGACGAAATTCGCAAGGATCGACGCGAGCATCCCTGGGTTCGCGTCGACAAGGAGTACCTTTTCGACACTGCCCGGGGACGGAAGACGTTGGCCGATCTCTTTGAGGGCCGGAGTCAGCTTATCATCCAGCACTTCATGCTTGGACCGGGGTGGGAGGCTCCGTGCCCCGGATGCTCCTATCTGGCAAGCCAGCAATCTGGCGCGCTGAAACATATTACTCACCACAACGTTACCTACGTTGCTGTTTCACGCGCTCCGTTCGAAGAAATCGAACGGGCACATGCCACCCGTGACTGGCCCTTTCCCTGGGTTTCGTCATACGGCAGCGAGTTCAATCGCGACTTCTACGCATCGTGGACTGAAGAAGATCAGGAGAGCGGTCGCGAGTTTCTGTTCAACTTCTCGCCGACGGTCCCGGAAGAGCCGTTCGAGAACCAGGGACATAGCTGTTTCTACAAGGACGACGATGGCAACATCTACCACACCTATTCGAGCTTCGCGCGTGGTGCAGACCGGCTGCTGGTAAGCCATCACTATCTCGATCTGACGCCAAATGGACGCAATGGTGCGTAGCCTTTCGGGGGTGGCTCAATGGTGGCAATAAACGAGATTCTCGATTTTTACCGGCAGCCGTCAGGCATGACCGATCTTGGTGAGCTGGACGAGTTGCCTGACGGCGTCCAGGCGCTGGCCGCCACCGTTCACGGTCTGCTGTTGCATGAGCACTGGGCACCTGCATACGGCCAGAATCTGTCCGATGAGCGGCGATCTTGCACCCATACTCGCAGCGCCGGCGCGATGCTGGAGTGGTTGTCGACGCTGGAGAGCCGACCGCTCGACGTGAGAATGGTCGGCACCTGCCGGAACTTCACCGTGCTGATGGTTGCGCTTTTGCAGGCCACAGGAGTGCCCGCCCGCGCCAGATGCGGATTTGCCGCCTACTTCGAACGGGACAAGTTTGTCGATCACTGGGTCGCCGAGTATTGGAATGATGCTGAACAGCGCTGGATACTGGTCGATGCGCAACTCGACGAGTTCCAACAGGAGCGACTGGCTGATCCTGTCAATCCACTGGATGTCTCTCCAGACCAGTTTCTGGTGGCAAGTGCGGCATGGCGCATATGCTGGGCCGGTGAGGCTGATCCGAGTTCATTCGGGATCATGGACATGACCGGACTCTGGTTCATCGGCGGCAATCTGTTTCGTGATCTCGCCGCGCTGAACCAGGTTCCGATGCTCCCCTGGGACGATTGGGGCGCGATGCCGGATCCAGATCAGGAAGTGTCGCCAGCCAACATCGTGTTGCTGGATCGCATCGCGCAGGTGACCTGCGACCCCGATGCGAGCTTTTCCGAGTTACGAACGCTCTATGGCGGGGATGGCTACCGGGTTCCGGACGTAGTTTTCAACGCAGTTCGCCAGCAGCCGGAGCCAGTATTCTCCTGACGCCGGCAGTGCTGCCTGAACCGATATACTCGCCCCATGAACGAGCCTGACCGCCCTGTTCCAACCGGGGAGACTTCTTCACCGACCCGAAACGCGATGACATCAGCTCCGGTATTGCTGGGGCTGGTGTTCCTGATCTATGGACTGCTGACCTGGTACATCATCGGTTCCGGATATCTGGAGTACAACGCCGACGGCTATGCTCGGATCATGCGCGGCTATACCTGGATGCTCGCTCCACGCTGGGAAGTCGGAGTCTGGCTGCCGTTGCAGACCTGGCTGATCGGCAGCAGCCTGTTTCTCCATGAATCTCTCACCTTTACCCCGCAGGCGCTCAGCGTCGGTTTCACCTTGCTGACGCTGGCCAACCTCTTTCTGATCGGCCGCAAGATTGCCGGCAACAGTGCGGGGCTCCTGGCGGCGCTGATTGGGACCGTCTTCCCCTGGATTCTCTGGTTTGGCCCGAGCGGCATGGCCGAGTCGCTCTTTTCAGCAACGATCACGACTGGCGCACTTGGGCTGGTGTATTGGACGTTCGATCAGCGGCTGCGTTGGCTTGGACTCGCCTCGACGGGGTTTCTGCTCTCGACGATGGTGCGCTACGAGGGTTGGTTTTACTCGGCGGTCTTCCTGCTGATCGTTCTGGCGATCGCCTGGCGGCGCAACCAGCGCGACTGGCGGATCCTTTTGCTGGTGGCGCTGCCGTTGCTGTTCCCGATGCTCTGGATGCAGCAGCACTGGGAACTGTTTGGCAGTCCAGTGCAGTTCGCTCATGACACCTCGGCAATCAAGGAGAGTGAGACTGCCGAAAACGAGGGCGCCGGACTTATCCGCAAGCTGACGATCTACCCGCTAGAGACCGCCAGGCTCGCACCACGTTTGGCGTTGATTTGCGCGCTGGCGGTTGCGGCCGCTATCTGGAAGCGGGTGCGCTGGTGGCCGCTGATTGCGCTTGCCGCCGGTCAGGCGCTGTTGCTGGTCGGAATCTCGGCCAACTTTTCGAACCTCGGCCCTGGTGCAGAACGCTACTTGTTGACCAACATGATCCTGCTCTTCCCGGTGCTGGCAGCATTGATCCTGCAACCAGGTCGCTGGTTACGAGTAGTGACGTTTGGTTTGCTGCTCATCGCGATGCTCCCGGTCGTTCGGACTGCACTTGATCCACCCACCGGTTATCCGGATGCAGACACACGTGCGGTTGTTGAGCGTTACCTGGAATGGCGCGATCAAGCCGGGAACGAACACGACCCGATACCTGTCCTGCTCCAGCCGGCGCCGGCTGAAGGGTTCAACGCCAGCTACGCGCTCCAGGTCCTTTCGAATGATCCGGAAGCCTGGTTGCTCACCAGTGATCCCACCCTCTTCCAGGCATGGGTCGACACGACCCGTCCGCCGTTCTGGCTACTGGACCGGGCGACTGAATCTCCCGAACCCGAAGCGCAACGGATGGAAACCGCCGGCAACTGGTCGATCGGCTGGCTTGAGCCCTAACCCTGCACATGGAATACGCCCGAACTCCGTTGTCCGGGCGTATTCGCTTTCAAGGTTCGCTCTAGCTGAGGCTTTCAAGTCCGGGTGTCCGGTCGAAGAATCCGGTGATCGAGGCCAGTAGCCCGTCTTCGTTGATGACTCCGACATCGATTCCCTCGATGACAACTGTTCCTGACTCCGTTTCGACCATCTCCCAGTTGAACCGGAGCCGATCATGGTGGACGTCGATTGGGCCGACCTGCCGGAACATATGGCCGGGATACTGTGTATGCAGCGCCGTCACCATACCGTGAATGCCGTCCCGGCCGGAAGCTTCCAGAAGCGGATCCACATATTCTGCATCCTGACTCCATGTACGTTCGATCAGCTTGCCTCGGGTGTCAGGATCAGTTTCGTTCCAGACGGCGAAGTAGCGATCAACAGCGTAGTCGATTGCGTTCATTGGGTCCTCCACGTCATGCTGCGGCGTCCATACGCCACCTGCAGATGATTCTGATACAGGCAGGGCCGTCTGGCGATTACCTGCGAGGTAATCAGCTGGGTTGCCAGAATCGAATAGGATGGTGACATGTTGACTGAACGCTTGACGGTAGGACAGCAGTTGAAGACCTGGCGGCAGTCGCGACGGCTGAGCCAGCTTGACCTTGCGCTGTCTGCCGAGGTTTCCCAACGGCATATCAGCTTCCTGGAGAATGGCCGGGCAAATCCCAGCAGGACAATGCTGCTGAACCTTGCTGAACGCCTGGATGTTCCTCTACGGGATCGCAACGCGCTTCTGGTCGCAGCGGGCTATGCGCCAGCGTATGCGAATACGCCACTGGACGACCCCTCGCTCGGAGCAGCCAAGGCGGCGATCGATCTGGTGCTGGAAGGTCACGAACCGTTCCCAGCACTGGCGGTGGATCGTTACTGGAACATCATTGCCGCAAACAGTGGTGTCTCTATGCTGCTGACAGGGATTGATCCCGGATTGCTGGAAGCGCCGGTCAATGCGTTGCGGATCAGCCTCCACCCTCAAGGTATCGCTCCGAGAATTGAGAATCTTGCCGAGTGGCGCGATCATCTGCTCCTGCGGCTCGCTCGTCAGGTTCAGCATGCAGGGGACTCTGTGCTAGCCGCCCTGTATGCAGAGCTCAAGGCGTATCCCTGGCCCGGTAATACAGACTCTCCGGATCACTACTTCGGCGACTTTGCTATCCCCCTGCGCCTCCGCACCGAATCCGGCATCCTCTCATTCCTCAGCACTACCACCATCTTCGGCGCAGTCCACGACATCACTCTCGACGAACTCGCTATTGAGTCCTTCTATCCTGCCGACGATGTGACTACCCAGGCGTTTGCGACTGTCTAAACTCACGTCGCGAAGACGGGAACGAAGCGCCAGCGCCCCTATCGTCATTTCGACCGGAACGAAGTGGAGTGGAGAAATCTCGTCCAGCCAACTATCCACAGTGCAAACAATCTTCGACGGACGTCTCCGAATCCTGATCACTCGTCAAAGAGGCGTTCGCCCAGGTTGTCCCACGATGGATTCATTCTCTCGATCAACTCAACCTTCTTTACGCGACTCCAGCGTTTGATCTGTTTCTCACGTGCTATAGCATCATCCGCCCGGCTAATTTCTTCGAAGAAGACGAGTCTGGTGAGATTGTATTGAGATGCATATTTCGAACCTGAGCCGGTTCGGTGCTGATAGATCCTGCCGACAAGATTGCTGGTGACTCCAACATATAGCGCACCATTCCGGCGATTGGTGATGATGTAGACAAAGAAGGCTTTCATCGTCTTCCTGGTGCCGTTCGTTTGGACTTGAATTGGAGAAGCGGCGATTGCGGGATGAGATTTCTCCACTTCACTCCGCTTGCGCTCCGTTCCGGTCGAAATGACGTTGGGAAGGGACTGCTTGCGCTCCGTTCCAGTCGAAATGAGGTTGGGAAGGGACTGCTGGCGCTCCGCTCCGGTCGAAGTGACGTGAGGGGAACCCTCTCGGTCTACTCGCCGTGAACCACGCGGCCGCCGGTGATGGTGGCATCCACCCGGAGGTCGAACAAAGCTTCGGGTTCGATGGCGAAGGGGTCGTCGGAGAGGATGGCGAAGTCTGCGAGTTTGCCGGCGGTGATGGTGCCCTTGCTATGCTCTTCGAACGTAGCGTAAGCTGGCCAAGCACCGAAGAGTTTGAACGCCTGCTCGACGGTTAGCGCCTCTTCCGGCACGTAGGTGTTGCCGCTCAGTGTTCGCCGGGTGACGGCGCAGGCGATGTTCCAGAGCGGCGCGATGCCATCCGGAATTGAGCCGGTAGAATCGCTGCAGCCGACAATCGGGAAGCCGCGGTCGGCGAGCGTCCGCAAACGGAAGCGGCGTGGCCAGCGCTGGGAGCCGGGCAGATTGAGCACATCGCCCTGGGCATAGATGAAGGCTGGTGTCGTAACCGTCAGGATGCCGAGACGTTCGACTCGGGCGATGTCCTCTTCCTCGATCAGATAGTCGGCCGAGTGCTCGATCCGGTGTCGGTGGGGCGCAGGATGGCGACGAAGTGCCTCCTCGATGCCGTCGCAGATTAGCCGGATGGCGGGCTGGGAACAGACATGCATCCAGAGTTGCTGCCCTGCTGCATGGACCCGGCAGATGAACTCGATCAGCTCCTGCTCGTCCCACTTCAGGTCATAGACACGGTTGCCGTAGCCATCGTGGCCAACTCCATCGACGAAGATCTTGACTCCGCCAAACCGGAACCAGTCGTTGCCAAAGCCGGGCTTGAAGCCCATGGCAAGCAGTCCGTCGAGGTCGATCTGATGACCTACCTGTGGATACATCCGGAAGCGGATCGGTAGTTCATTTAAGTCTTGTAAGTCCTGAACGGCCAGCATGTCGTGTTCGGAATAGGGCAGGTTGTGGATGGTAGTCACGCCGTTGGCGATGAAGAGGTCCTGGGCCTTCGCCCGGATCGCCTCGACTGTTTTCTCCCGGGAGAAGGCTGGCAGCATGTCCCAAACCTCGGTCATGACGCCAGTCGGCGTGCCATCTTCCGCCCGGTGGACGATGGTGCCTTTCGGTGGCTCGTTATCCCAGAGTCCAAGTTCCTTGATGGCGAGGGTGTTCAGCATCGAGACGTGCAGGCTGGAGTGGATGGCGATCGGGTGGACCATCGAGATCGCGTCCAATTCCTGACGAGTGAATAGCCGCTCTTCCTCGATGCGTGCATAGAGGTTAAACGAGCAACGGACCATGATCCATTCGCCGTCCGGCGTGACATCGGCCCGCGCCCGGATGGCGTCTGCCAACGAGGAGAGGCTGTTATACGGCGGTGTTGTCAGCGAGAGGCAATGGGTTAGCGCCTGGCAGGTCATTTCGAAGTGGGCGTGGCCATCGATAAATCCTGGAACAACGGTGCGGCCGGCACAATCGAAGGTTTCGATGGCACCGCCGGTGGCCGCGTTGATATCGGCATTGCTGCCGACCAGCACGATCTTGCCGTTCAGCACCAGTGCGGCTTCTGCTTGTGGACGGATGGCATCCATTGTCCGAATCCGGCCATTGATCAGTGCCAGCGAACCGTTTTCCATCAGGATGCCTCCGTTTGTCGCTTTGCCTAGTGCTGGATCTCGGCTCTTGGAACGCGGAAGGTCTCAGATTGGATGTTGCGCATCGTCTCGCCTTCGCGTTTCCAGGTGGCATAGGCTGCATCGGCGACTGAAGCCGCGCAGGCGTCGGGAATGTGGACGACGCCATTGACATCGCCATGCAACAAATCGCCCATGCTGACCTTCATGCCGGAGATCTCAACGTCGTCGCCGACACTGACGCAGATCGGGTTACCGTGAGAAACGACCAACCCCGAGCAGAAGTAGTGGAATCCACCGAGTTGGCCGACTTCACGCACATCGCGCAGACCACCATCGGTCAGAATTCCGACTGCGCCAAGTCGCTTCATCGTGGTGCTCATCACTTCGCCGGCGTGGCAGGAATGGAGCAGGTCCTGGCCGACGTCCTTCATCACGACGACTGTTGGCTGATCGAGGTCTTCCAGCATCTCGTAGAGTGCGTTGAACCCGATTCCTTTGCGGCCCTCGGTGGTGCTGTCGACCGTGCAGGTGACGGCGTAGCCGACCATCGGCGGCAAATCGGGGAAGATACAGCGGATGTCATAGCCAACGTAGCCGGCAACCCGTGGACGGATTTCGAAGGTTTCTATTGCGTTTGCGATTGTCGGGCTGTCGATCCTTCGCAAGGCATCCAATTGTTCGTTGGTCAGTGTTACTGCCATCGAGCGCTCGTCACTTTCACTTTGTGTTTCAGTCAACCGATGGGTCCGGGCTGCCTTCGATTCTTAGCCATGCACGGATACGCTTTTTGACGGCTTCGACGTTCGGCTCGTTGCCCAGTTGTTTGCGGACAGTTGCCCAGCCTCGCCGGTCGGTCTCATAGATCGACTGGTGGCAGTGCGTCCGGATAAACGCTGCCCTGTCGCGATACTGAACCAGCACCCAGTCGTAGGTCACGGTCGGGACTTTGGTGACTCCGTGCAGGTAGAGAGGGTGGTATGCCCC
Organism: uncultured Thermomicrobiales bacterium; assembly: GCA_964601285.1. Lineage (GTDB taxonomy): Bacteria > Chloroflexota > Chloroflexia > Thermomicrobiales > CFX8 > CAYWXR01. The sequence goes on from CAZRNC010000024.1 coordinate 8,705, forward strand.
ACCAACGGGCTCGGTGTCGATCGCCACTTCACGGGCAACCAGGATCTCCGGCTCTTCGGCAATCAGCTCGGCAAGTGCCCGGTAGAGCCGGGGGTATTGCCGTCTGCGATCGCGCCAGCGCATGCCGAGGTCGTCCTCGGGCAGCCCGTAATCAGGAAACAGCTTGACTGCCTCCGCAATGGCCTTCTTCGGATCTTCCCGGAAGAGTGGGCCGAGTGCGAGCCTTGGTGCGCCACTTGGCCGGGTGATGACCGGAGCGTCTTCTCCGGTTAGCAGGATCATGCCAAACCGGTTGGCGGTGTCATCCTTGAACGCCGGCGACGTTACCCGCCGGGTGAGCAGAAAGCGATCCCAGCCATGTTCGGGATGGATGACTGGCAGGGCGTCAATGGCCGAGTCAGCATACCGGGCTCGGACAATCGCTGCTGCAGTAGCCCAACCCCAGACATATGCCTGGCGATCCGGAACAATCAAATGTGCGTCGATTCCACTTTGCGATTCTTCATCGACGCGGTCGGTATCCTCCACACGCACCCCTTACGCTGCCATCGTCGATTTCGTGTTCCCTATCCTACACCAGCGCTGTTGTCTATTGAGAATCAGTGCCCTTCAGACGGTATGACGATGTCTCCTTGCTCGTGCGATCGAGCGATCATCGTCTCGGCCAGAGCCTCACCACGCTCAAAGCGCAACGGAGAGAGGGATGAGATGTCGTGCGAGTGCGCCCGGCCATCCAGTAGTAGCTCGCCAACCAACACACCGGTCGCCGGAGCGTGCATCAATCCATGACCGCTAAACCCGGTGGCGACAACCAGCCCGTCGATGCCGTCGACTCCGCCGAGCATGGCATGGTGGTCCGGAGTCACCTCGGTTAATCCAGCCCAACCGCCGGTGAGCGTTGCGGTGCCGAGTTCTGGCACCAGTGATGCTCCCCACTCCAGCGTGGGTTTCCCACCGGCAATATCGACCTGTGGGTCCTCGGAATCTCCGCCATCCAACCGGCCCGAGATGCGGTAGCCAGTTGGTTCCTGTCGGATATAGGCGCCGATGTCGAAATCGGCGATGAACGGCATGTCATCCGGCAATGATGCGACTGGCGTGAACGTGTAGATCTCGCGGCGTGATGCCTCAACTGGCAGGTGCAATCCGACGGTTTCTCCGAGCGGTTGTGACCAGGCGCCAGCGGCGAGAATCACTGTTTCCGCCGTCAGTGTCCCTGCGGTCGTCTCGACGCCGGTTACCCGGTCGCCGGATGTCAGGATCCGTTGGACTGCGACACCTTCGCGGATCTCGACACCTTCTTCGCGGGTGCGGGCGGCCAGCAGTTTCATATAGGCGACCTGGTCGAACAGTGCATCGGTCGGACACCAGCTTGCGGCAACGACTCCATCTGCCTGGAGCCAGGACCATTTGCGTTCCAGATCGTCTGGCGTCATCAGGTAGGAATCCACGCCCAGGCTGCGTTGCAGTTCGACATTGCGTGCGAACGCGGCGGCTTGTTCTGCACTGCGGGCTAGGAAGATGTAGCCCGGCTCGGTCCAGGCGATGGGGCCACCGAGCGTTTCCATGGCGTTGCGGAAATATTCCTTGCTCAATTGGCTGAAGCGAATGTTGATCTCAGTCGAGAACTGCTCCCGGAAGCCGCCAGTGGCCTTGCTGCTGGATCCGGATCCGGCTGCTGCCCGGTCGACGATCAGTACTCGTTTTTCACCTCGACGGGCAAGCTCCCGGGCGATGCTGCAACCAATGGCACCAGCACCGATAATCAGGATATCGGCGTCTGTTTGCTGTTTCATAGAATCTTCCAATTCTCCTGGTGGCTACCGAAGTTGAAATCGTCTAAGGTGGCCGGGTAAGACCCAAAGAGAGAGATCGGCCAGCAAAACCTTAGCGGATCCGGGGGGATCGTGGAAGAGAGCCAGCAGGAACCAGCGTCATCGCTGCCATCCGGTCGACGTGGAAGCGGCTTTCTGGAAGTCCTGGCGATTTTCACCCGGCTTGGCGTCACTTCGTTCGGTGGACCTATTGCCCACCTCGGCTATTTCCGTACCGAATTTGTCGAGCGCCGGCGCTGGCTGGACGATCAGAGCTTCGCCGACATTATGGCGCTTTGCCAGTTTCTGCCGGGACCGTCCAGCAGCCAGGTCGCGATGTCGATCGGTATTCTGCGGGCGGGTACGCTCGGGGCGCTGGCATCGTGGATCGGGTTCACGATGCCCTCGGCGATCCTGATGATCCTGTTTGCCTACGGCGTTGGCAGCTTGGGCGGTGTGAGCGACGCGGCCTGGCTAGGTGGGCTGAAGATTGTCGCGGTTGCTGTCGTTGCCCAGGCCGTCTGGGGTATGGCGAAAACGCTCGCGCCGGACAGACAACGGGCGACGTTAGCCATTCTTGCAGC
>CAZRNC010000024.1:11202-16081 GCA_964601285.1 uncultured Thermomicrobiales bacterium
TCGCTGGTCTTCGGCGGAGGGCACGTCATCCTGCCACTGCTGCAGGCGGAGACGGTGCCGCAAGGCTGGGTAACCAACCAGGAGTTCATTGCTGGCTACGGCGCAGCCCAGGCGGTACCTGGGCCGCTTTCCACCTTTGCTGCCTATCTTGGCACCTTGATGGGCGCCGGTCCCGGCGGTTGGGTTGGCGGCATGCTTGCACTGATCGCGATCTACGTGCCGGCGTTCCTGCTCGTCTTCGGGGCGTTGCCATTCTGGGAGATGCTGCGGACGCGAGAGTCGATCCAGCGTGCGCTCCTCGGCATCAACGCCGCTGTCGTTGGGATTCTTGTCGCCGCCCTTTACACCCCGGTCTGGACGAGCGCGATCCACCGTCCGGCAGATTTCGCGCTCGGCCTTGCTGCGTTTGGCCTGCTGGTTTTCTGGCGCGTGCCCCCTTGGATCGTTGTCGCCGGCACTGCGCTGGCGGCTGTCGGGTTGGATTGGCTGGTCTAAACCAGACACTCCCCCTCAAGCGCCACAATCTTGCCGCGCTTCATGACGAGGAATCGGGCCGGGCGCTCGATGATGGCCTCGACGTGGGTTTCGCCATCGACGAGGACCAGGTCGGCCTGATTGCCGGGTTCGAGTCCGTAGTTGTTTGCTCCGACGACCTTGGCACTGCTGTTGGTAATGACATCGATGACGGCTTCGATCTCGTCGTCGCGGCGCAGGTTGTTGCGGTAGGCGACGATGAACGCCCGCAGCAGCATATCCGGCATGTTCAGCGGCCCCCAGCTGTCGCGGATACCGTCGTTGCCGGAACAGATCGAGACGCCGGCCTCGTACAGTCGCATAAACGGCGGGATCGGACGATTGCCGCTCGGGCCGTGGGTCATGATCGTAATCCGGTTCTCGATCAGCAGGTCGACGAGTTGCCGGTAATAGTTCTCCTCGACGCCGCCCAGACAGAGCGCGTGGGAGACGACTACTCGACCCTGCCAGCCGAGGACGCGTGTCCGCTCGGCGATCAACTCCATGGAGAATGCGCCAAGATCGCCCGGCTCATGCAGGTGGATATCAACATCGACGTCGTACTTCTCGGCCAGTCTGAATATCTCATCCAGATGGCGGGCCGGATCACGATCGATCGTTGATGGATCAAGCCCGCCAACAACATCGGCTCCGTTGGCCAACGCGTCATCCATCAGCTCCAGTGTGCCCGGACGGATCAACATACCGCTCTGGGGAAAGGCGACGATCTGGATATCCAGTGCTTCCTGGAAATCCTCACGGGTTTTGCAGACACCTTCGAGTCCGGAGAGTTTGACTTCGGTGTCGATGTCTACAAACGTACGGATATGGGTGGTGCCGGCGGCGATAGCCAACCGTGCCTGGCGGGAGGACTGGAAGTGAGAATCGAGGTCCTTCTCGCGGCGAACAGCCCGTTCGTTCTCAATTTTGTCGATGAGCCGTGGGCCGACTTCGTTGCGATACCAGCCGAGACCGAGCAGTGTCTTGTCCATATGGGCATGAGCGTCAATCAGCCCCGGAAAAACCAGGCGGCCATTGCCGTCAATCAAAAGCGCATCATCAGGCTCGTCCAATCCCTTACCGGTCGCGACGATCTTGCCATCCTGAGTGAGGATATCCAGGTGCTCTCCGCCGAGAGGACGGACATTGGTCAACAGTGTTGCCGGCATTGGCACTCCAACTTCTTCATCTATCAGATCAGGTGTTGTGGTTGGGTCGATTGTGCAGATCGTAGTCGATTTTGGGCTGTATTGTCACCTTGGAAACGCACAGGAAATCGCTGCCTATTTCCTACATTAGGAGTGCTGAAAATAGCTGGAACCTGCGACAAACCACCCTGAGACGGAGCTTCCGGGCATGAGAAAATTCCAATGGCAAAGATCAGGATCGGGACTACAATTTCGAGTTGGCGGGCACCGTTTTCGGGCGCCTGTCCTGGCGTGCTGCCTCTCCTGGCGGCCAAGGACAATGTTTACGTGCTTGATCTGGCTGCCCAATGTATCTGCAAGGAGTTCCCGGAGAGCGGGATCACGGTCAACGATACAGAATGTTTTGTTAGGCGGGTGTGCGATCGTTCCAACAGTTGAAATCCTGCTGCACAGAAACACGTTCCCGAAATCGAAGATCAAAATGAACAGGAGCATATGGTGAAAGTTGCCATTATTGGTGCGGGCGTCATTGGACTTTCGGCAGCGTATGAGCTTCGCCGCCGTGGTGTAGACGTAGTGATTCTGGACCGGGAAGATGTTGGCCAGGCTGCCTCCTACGGCAACGCCGGCTGGATTACCCCCTCCCTGTCCGATCCGGTTCCTGCACCGGGTCTGACAACCCAGTCACTCAAGATGATGCTCAACCCGGACAGTCCGTTCCACATCCGGCCGAAGTCGTTCCCGAGCCTCGTGCCATGGCTGCTGAAGTTCCGTAGCCACTGCAACGTGCGCGATTTCAACGCTGGCCTTGCTGCGACACTCGCGCTCAATGACCGGACGATTGAGCTGTTCGATGCGCTGAAGAACAACGGTGTTGAGTTCGAGATGCACGAGCGTGGCCTGATCCGGGTAGCGCTCAGTCAGGACGACATCGCGTACTTCGAAGCGGCCGGCAAGCAGTTTGAAGGACTAGGCTATTTCCCGGCAAGAACGTTGAACCAGGCTGAAATCCGTGATCTCGAACCTTCCCTCTCGACCAACGTGGTCGGCGGTGTCTGGTTCCAGCATGAGCGGCATGTCCGCCCGGATACGCTGACCGACGGCCTGTTGAAATGGCTGAAGAACGAGGGTGTTGAGTTCCGGACGTTTGAACCATTCGTGTCCCGAGGTGGCACCGGCCGGACCGTGAACACGATCCGCACCGATAAGGGCGACATCAGCGCCGATGCATTCCTGATTGCTGCCGGCGCTTGGTCGGGCGAAATTGCCCGTGCATTTGGTGTGAACATCCCGATGCGTGGTGGCATCGGCTACAGCATCACAATGGACCAGAAGCTGATTCAGGCGCAGCACTCAATGTATCTGGGTCATGCCCGTGTTGCGGTGACACCGTTCGATGGCCAGTTGCGGTTTGCAGGCACGATGGAGCTTGCTTCGCTGAATGCCGAGCCAAATCCACGGCGCATCCAGGCCATTCGCCGGTCGGTTACTGACTACTTCACCGACTGGCAGGTTGACTATCCTGGCAAGGAGTGGATGGGTATCCGCCCGATGTCGGCCGACGGGTTGCCAGTGATTGGCAAGTCGCCGAAGCAGAACAATGTGTACATCGCCACCGGCCATGCAATGCTCGGAATTACGCTGGCACCGGTGACCGGTCTGGCTGTTTCCGAGTTGATCACCGAAGGCAAGTCGACCTTTCCGTTGGATGCGTTCTCTCCGGCCCGGTTCGGATAGGTTGCTGGCCAACCCAACCGGAATCGTCAGTTTTTGAGCGATATCGTAAGCTCAACGTAGACAGTAACGCCGGTTGACCCGGTTACATGAAGAAGCGAGGAATTACATGCTCATGCGAGGGCCGTTTGTCAACGAAATCCCTATGGATTTCAGCGACGAGGAAAATCGGGCTGCCATGCTCGCGGCGCTGAACGACGTCGAGTCAAAACTCGGCCGGGACTATCCGTTTGTTGTCAATGGCGAGCGAATTGAAACCGGCGAATGGATTACCTCGACCAACCCCGGCAACAAGGACCAGGTTATTGGGCGAGTTGCCAAAGGTTCTTCCCACCACGTTCGCGATGCTATTGGGGCTGCGGCCGAGGCGTACAAGAGCTGGCGGCTGATGCCACCGGAAGCACGCGCCGGAGTGGCCTTCAAGCTGGCCGGTCTGATGCGTAAGCACCGCCTGGAACTCTCCGCCTGGATGGTCTACGAGCTTGACAAGGCGTGGGACGAGGCCGAGGGCGAAGTCTGCGAAGCGATTGACATGATGGAGTGGAACGGCCGCGAGGCAATCCGTCTTGGCCAGCATCGCTCGTTTGCCCACCTGCCGAACGAAGCCAACAGCTTCCACTATCTCCCAATCGGCGTTGGCGTGGTCATTCCGCCCTGGAACTTCCCATGCGCGATCATGAACAACATGACGATGGCTCCTGTCGTTGCCGGCAACTGTGTCGTCGTCAAGCCTGCCACCAACACCCCGGTCATTGGCTACCGGATGATTGAGTTGATGGAAGAAGCCGGCGTGCCGGCCGGCGTCGTCAACTTCATCCCTGGTGCCGGTGACGAAATCGGTGACACGATGATCGACGATCCGCGGGTTGCCTTCGTAGCATTCACCGGATCGAAGGCTGTCGGTGTTCGCATCTTCGAGCGGGCTGCCAAGGTGCACCCGGGTCAGAAGTGGCTGAAGCGGGTCACTGCTGAAATGGGCGGCAAGGACGCGATCATTGTCGATAGCAACGCCGACCTGGATGCCGCTGCTCAGGGCATCGTGCAGGCAGCGTTTGGCTTCCAGGGGCAGAAGTGCTCGGCTTGCTCCCGGGCGATCATTGCAGCAGATGTCTACGACGAAGTCGTTGAGAAGGTCGTCGCCCGGACGAAGGAAGTCGTCACTGTCGGCCCGGCAACCGAAGGCAAGCACACGGTTAGCGCGGTTGTTGATGAGAAGCAGTACAACTCAATTCGCAACTACATTGAAATCGGCAAGCGCGAATCGCGGCTCGCCTACCAGGGTGAAGAGTACGAGGCAAACGGCAACTACATTCCGCCAACCATCTTTGCCGATGTCCCGGCGGACGCCCGGATCGCCTGCGAAGAGATCTTCGGCCCGGTGCTTTCGCTGGTGAAGGTCGCCGATTTCGACGAGGCACTCGAAGTAGCCAACAGCTCGGAATACGGTCTGACCGGCTCGGTCTACTCCCGGGATCGTGCCAAGC
>CAZRNC010000025.1:0-1804 GCA_964601285.1 uncultured Thermomicrobiales bacterium
CGTGCTTGCGCTCAGTCTGTCAACCGTCATCTTTCCGTTGATGGCCCGCCAGTTTGAGCTTGGGTCAGTCTCCGACATGAAGCAGACCTTGAGCAGCGCGCTTGCTCCGTTGATCTTCCTGACCCTACCGGCTGCGGTTGGACTCTATTTTTTCCGGGTGAGTATCGTCCAGGTGTTGTTCCAGGTGGGTTCGTTCGATCAGCGGTCGACGATTCTCGTCGCCGAGGCGCTGGGATACTTCGCGATTGGTCTTGCCGGGTTTGCGATTGTTGAAGCGATCACACGTGCTTACTACGCGATGCAGGACACCTATACACCGGTGAAGATTTCGGTTGCCACCGTCGTCCTAAACGTGATCCTGAGCTACTTCCTGTCGCAACGAATGGGGCATGGTGGATTGGCTCTGGCCATCTCAATCGCAGCGACGCTGGAGATGATCCTGCTGGTGGTGATTCTGCGCCGGCGAATCGGCCCGCTATCGCCGGCGCTGACAGCATCTGTTCTCCGGGCAATCGCCGCGGCGCTGCTGTTTGTTCCGGCTGCCTGGTGGATGGGTGGCCAGCTTGCCACGGCGACCGATCCGACCGACGGCCGAAGCGTTGGCGCATATCTGCTGTTTGCCTATGGATTGGGAACGGCAGCGGCAGTCTTCGTTGGGTTCGCCTACCTGATGGGATCGCCCGAATTGCCGGCAACCATTCGCCGGCTGCCGGTCGTCGGACGCAGGTTGATGCCACTTCTCGCGGCCCGCTATGGCGAATCCTCCGAATAGGTGTCGATCTCCGGTATACTTCCTTCTTTGACCGGCGTTCCGCGGCGGGCTGTGCCCGCGTGTTCGACAGGCCACAATGACCGAACTACAACACATCAGAAATTTCAGCATTATCGCTCACATCGATCATGGCAAGTCCACCCTTGCGGACCGCTTGCTTGAAGCTACTGGCACCTTGACCAAACGCGAGATGATGGAACAGGTCCTTGATTCCATGGACCTGGAGCGCGAAAAAGGCATCACGATCAAGATGCGCGCTGTCCGGATGGATTTCACGGCTGCTGACGGCCAGCTTTACGAGCTGAACCTGATCGACACTCCCGGCCACGTTGACTTCTCCTATGAGGTCAGCCGGTCGCTGCAGGCATGTGAAGGTGCGCTGCTCGTCGTCGATGCTGCCCAGGGCGTCGAAGCCCAGACCGTTGCCAACGTCTATCTTGCGCTCGACAACGATCTCAGCCTTATTGCCGTCATCAACAAGATCGACCTGCCAAACGCGATGCCGGAACGGGTTGCCGCTGAGGTGAGCGACCTGATCGGGCTGCTGCCGGACGAGATTATTCCGGCATCGGCAAAAGATGGAACCGGCATCAGCGAAATCCTGCAGGCCGTTGTGGATAGCATCCCTCCCCCACAGGGTGACCCGGATGCTCCCCTGCGTGCCCTAATTTTCGATTCGCACTACGATCCGTACAAAGGCGTGATCGCCTATGTCAAAGTTGTCGACGGCACGTTGACCCCGGACGCCAGGATCAGGATGATGGGAACCGGCAAGACCGCCGACATCCTCGAGATCGGCGTGTTCAAGCCAATCATGACGACAATGCCGAGTCTGTCGGCTGGCGAGGTAGGCTATATCGCAACCGGCCTGAAAGTCGTGCGCGATTGTCAGGTTGGCGACACTGTCACGATGGCCAATCGTCCCGCAGATTCGCCGGTTCCGGGGTATCGTCCGGCCAAGCCAATGGTCTTTGCCGGCTTCTATCCGGTTGAGAGCGAAGAGTATCCGCTGCTCCGTGATGCGCTGGAGCG
>CAZRNC010000025.1:1904-16079 GCA_964601285.1 uncultured Thermomicrobiales bacterium
CCTTCGCGCTACATCGGGGCAATCATCGAACTGGTTACCAACCGTCGTGGACTCTACGAGAACATGGAGTACCTCGATGAAGACCGGGTGATGATCCACTTTGGCATGCCACTTGGTGAGTTGATTGTTGACTTCTACGATCAGTTGAAATCCCGAACCCAGGGCTATGCCTCACTCGACTACACATTCCGGGGCATGCAGCCGTCGAACCTGGTCAAGCTGGACATTCTGGTCAACTCCGTTTCCGTCGATGCGCTCTCGATGATCACCCACCGCGATGAGGCATACACTCGGGGCCGGGCGCTGGTCGGACAACTTCGCAAACTGATCCCCCGGCAGATGTTCGACGTGCCGATTCAGGCATCGATTGGAAGCCGGATTATCTCCCGCGAGACGGTCAAGGCGATGCGCAAGAACGTCATCTCCAAGTGCTATGGCGGTGATATCACCCGCAAGCGCAAGTTGCTCGAGAAGCAGAAAGAGGGCAAGGCGCGCATGAAGATGGTCGGTAGTGTCGAGATCCCCCAGGAAGCATTCATGGCTGTCCTGAGTCTCGATGCCGACCAGGTCTCGTCGGGCCGCTCGTGATCCGGATCGTTACAGCAGCATCGCTTGGGACGGGTTGGATTGATGGTCCAGTCTACGTTCGAACTGCGGTCTTGCTGAAGAACCTATCCGGAGTTGATGAACACCAGGTTGTCACGTCCTTCGATGAGGAATTGGCGAATCCATCTGAAGAGACGCCAGCCAGGATCGCGGCTGTGCTGGAAGAGGTTGGCCTTGATTTCGATGTCACCTACGTTGTTCCCGGTTATGGCCCTCCTGGTGACGCGACAGTCGCTGCGATCAATCCAACCCTCATTTCGTCGATAGAAACATCGCCGGTCGGCCGAAATGGATTCGGCGATGCTGGTTGCATTGTCGTTGATGCACTTTCGCTGGCGATTGCCGAGAGTGCAGCGCCGTTTGACCGCGGACTTGTGCCTTTGGACCCAGCCTGGCCGGTCGTCGTGACGAACTGGTACGGCGAGCGAGTTGTTGAGCTGGCGCTGCGCCGTCTGAAGCGCATCTATGCTGACATCGAATTGCCTGATCCGACTGCCAGGTTCGAACTGCACCTGCAACCCGTCGACCAGATTTCGCCGATAGCATCGTTCGCTGCGCTGGAGCAGATTGCATCGCGATTGCGCCGGGCAGATGGCTGTCCCTGGGACCGGGAGCAGACCAGCCAGTCGCTCTTCCCGATGGCGGTGGAAGAGCTTCAGGAGTTGGGCGAAGCAATTGAGAAACAGGACATTCCAAACCTGGCCGAGGAGCTAGGGGATGTGCTGTTCCACCTTATCCTGCAAGCCCAGATCGGCGCAGAAGCGGGAACCTTCACAATGGATGATGTCCTGCGCGAGGCGACGGCAAAGATGGTCCGCCGGCATCCGCATGTCTTCGGCGATGTGGTTGCTGAAACCTATGAAGATGTCCTTAAAACATGGCAGAACGTGAAAGAACAGGAAAAAGCCGGGTGACAAACGGGGAGAAAAATGTGAGTGGCAAGCGATCGTACACAACATGTGGAGAACTTCGTATCGATGATGCCGGCAGCACGGCAACGCTAAAGGGCTGGATTAACCGCCGGCGTGACCATGGCGGTCTGATCTTTCTCGACATTCGCGATCGCTATGGGCTGACCCAGATTGTCTGCAATCCGGAAGATTCGCCGGAAGCCCATGCTGTAGCCGAGAACATTCGGTCGGAATACGTCGTGCAGATCACCGGGAACGTTCGCAAACGTCCGGAAGGCACAGAGAATCCACGGATGGCGACCGGCGATGTCGAAGTCGAAGCAGTCGATGTAGTCATTATCAACGCCGCCAAGACCCCGCCATTCGAAATCAATGAAGACGTCGAGGTCGATGAGTCGATCCGGTTGCAGTATCGCTATCTCGATCTTCGCAAACCGCGGATGCAGAAGAACATGGTGCTGCGTCACAAGGTAATCAAGACGATTCGCGACTTCCTGGACGCACGCGACTTCGTCGAGATCGAGACCCCGGTGCTGATCAAGAGCACACCGGAAGGGGCCAGAGACTATCTGGTGCCGAGCCGTGTCTTCGCCGGCGAGTTCTATGCGTTGCCACAGTCGCCCCAGCAACTCAAGCAACTGTTGATGGTGAGTGGCATGGACCGCTATTACCAGATTGCGCGCTGTTTCCGCGATGAGGATCTGCGTTCCGACCGGCAGCCGGAGTTCACCCAGCTTGACCTCGAGATGTCGTTTGTTGACATGGAAGATATTCTGACGCTGACCGAGGAACTCTTCCATGAGCTGATCGCAGTTGCCGGATTCAAAGTGCAGAACAGCCCGTTCCCGCGCATGACGTTTGATGAGTCGATGCTCCGCTTTGGCAACGACAAGCCGGACATGCGATTCGCCATGGAGATCGCGGACGTCTCCGAACTTGTCAAGAATTCGGAGTTTGGCGTGTTCCGCGGCGCGGTCGAGTCTGGAGGCGTCGTCCGGGGCATCGGTGTTCCGGGCAGGGCCGACATCACCCGGCGCGGCGTCGATGAGCTGACAGCGTTCGCCCAGCAGTTCGGTGCGAAGGGTCTTGCCTGGCTGGCGCTCGGCGAGGAAGAAGGCAAGCTTACTGCGCGCTCACCGATCGCCAAGTTCCTTTCCGAAGACGAGTTGACCGGAATTGCTGCTGCTACAGAAGCCGCTGCTGGTGACCTGGTGTTGATGGTCGCTGACTCTGCGGCAGTTGCTGCCAACGTCCTTGGCCGGCTGCGTGACCGGTTTGGCGAAGAACTCGGTCTGGCCGATCCGAATGTTGCCGCGCCGGCATGGATCGTTTCCCCGCCGATGTTCGAGTGGAACGACGACGAAGAGCGTTGGGATGCCATGCACCACCCGTTCACCGCGCCGATGGACGAGGATCTCCACCTGCTCGATACCGACCCCGGTGCAGTCCGAGCGAAGGCGTACGACATCGTAATGGACGGTTACGAGCTGGGTAGCGGCTCGATCCGGATTCACCAACGAGATGTCCAGAGCAGGATTTTCGAGATCATGGGCTACAGCCAACCAGAAATTGAAAACCGGTTTGGCCACCTGTTGCGAGCCTTCGAGTACGGCGCTCCGCCGCATGGCGGCATTGCGCCGGGAATCGACCGAACGGTCATGCTACTCTCCCGGGAACCGACGATCCGCGAGGTGATCGCCTTCCCGAAGAACCAGACCGGCCGCGACATGATGTTCGATGCGCCGGGTACGGTCGATGATCGCCAGTTGAACGATCTGCACATCCGGATCGTTGCGCCACAGGAATAAGAAACAAAAAAGGCGGGCGCGACTCTCATGAGTCGCGCCCGCCTTTTTTGATGCCGTCTAGTTCGGCCGCCAGGACATTCCTGACGGGGCGTCGATGTCGTTCGCGCCGAACAGCTTCTTCGGTTCAGACGCAGTGAAGAGGCCGTCGTCGCCCTCGGTGACTTCCACATACCAGGCTTCGAACTCTCCATCGACAACATTGAAGAATGCGATGAACCGGCCGTCTGGCGACCAGACCGGCGATGCTGCCGAACCAACGTTGGTGATCTGATACGGTGGGCTGCTGCCATCAACCGGCGCAATCCAGACTTCGTTGCCCTGGCCGATGCGCTGAATGAAGGTGAGATGCTCACCGTCTGGTGACCATTCCGGAGCATAGGAGCCGTCGTCGCTGACAATGAACTGCTCATAGGTGGCGCTGTTCAGGTCGAGCAACCAGATTTCGGCAACCCGGACACCAAGCGAATACTCGTTGCGTACAACAAAGGCTACTGTGTTCCCGTCCGGAGACAGTACCGGCGACTCCTGGGTGGCACTGATGCCGGCCGACGCATTGAGCTGATACGGTGGCACTTCAAATGTCTCGGAATACCAGAGATAGAGCGGTCGGGAGAATGCATCGAACCCGCCTTTGTCACTGACGTAAATCAGTTGTTCTCCTACCGGGGACCAGTCGACATCCATTGCCCAGGCTGCGTTCTCGACGAACTCTTGCGAGAACTCATCCAGGTCCGGCCGGTGACCATCGGTGACGACCACCAATGTCTCGCCAGAGCTGCGCGCGACGAGGATGTCTGAATACGCATCGTGGACAACAACATACGCGAACCGGTCACCTGCCGGCGACCAGGAGGGAGAGGCAGCATTGCCATCGCCGGTCAGGCGATCGATGTTGCCGTTTTGCCAGACATGCACGTTGCCCTCGGAAACGAAGAGGATTCTACCGCTGGGGTCGTCGTCTGATTGGCCGAGCTCCATCGCCTGGATTTCCGGGTCCGGCTGGCCACAGGCGACAAGTACCATCGAAAGTAGCAACACAAGCAGCACAGATACGAGCGGCAGCCGGGGCAACCTCAGCTGATTTGGACGGATCAAGTTCAAGTTCCTTTGTCTTCGTGCCGGCCGAAACCCGACTCGAGCAGTATCTCGCGGGCGATGCGGGCCTCATCCCAGGGGCGCTGTTCCGATCCGTAGATCATGCTGGTTTCGTGCCCCTTACCCGCAAGGATAACGATGTCTCCCGGCCTTGCCTGTGAAATCAGGTGGACGATAGCGGCTCGCCGGTCTTCAACGCATTCGAAGTCTACACCCTGCTCCCACCCCTGTTCGGACGCGCCTCTGGCGATCTCCCGAATGATTGCATCCGGGTCTTCGAACCTGGGGTCTTCGGACGTGAAGACAGCATAATCGGCAAGTTCAGCTGCAACCCGCCCCTGGATCGACCGTTTCTCGAGATCGCGTTCGCCCGCTGATCCGAACGCGATCAGAAGCCGGCCTGTTGTGAGCGTCCGCATTTCTGTCAGTACCGATCGGATAGATTCAGGCGTGTGAGCGTAGTCAACGACAACCGCAAATGGTTGCCCGGCGTCAACTGAGGCGAGCCGTCCAGGTACTGGCGATAGTTGCGAAATTGCGCTTGCGATTTGTCCGGCGTCCTGGCCGATCGCAAGGAGCGTGCCGGCAGCGGCGAGAATGTTCGAGATGTTCCATGAGCCAGGCAGCGGAAATTCGACGCTGAACGTGTCGTCGCCCATTCTCAAGTCAAACTGACTACCGGTTGCCATCGTCTTGATGTTGGTCGCTGACACTGTTGCGTCTGGATGGTTATGTCGGGAATACCAGATAAGCCTTGAGCCGCCGGCATCACCGACGATAGAGCGTGCCCCCGGATCGTCAGCGTTGATGACGACAACTCCTGCTCCGCCCTCGGCACGGGTAGCATCAACTCGCCGCAGCAGCCCGGCTTTCGCCTTGCGGTACTGCTCGACTGACCCATGAAAGTCGAGATGCTCGTGGGTCACATTGGTGATGACGCCAATATCAAACTGGCAGGAATCTACCCGGTGGGTTTCCAGCGCGTGTGAGGTGGTCTCCAGGACAGCGATGTCACCACCGGCAAACCTGATTTCGGAAAGGATACGTTGCACGTCGAGCGATTCCGGGGTTGTCTGCCGGGCGGACGAGCGATCAGGACGACCAGGAACTTTGACGGCTACTGTCGAAATCAATCCACTTTCAGCTCCAAGTAGTGCAAGAAGCTGCGAGATATAGAACGATGTTGTCGTCTTGCCGTCAGTTCCGGTGACGCCGATGAGCTTCATGTGCTTACTCGGATGCTGATAAAACGCTGCTGCCACCGGCGCGAGTGCACCGCGAGTATTCTCAACGCGGACGACAGCCTGGAAACCGTTGAGGATACAGGCAGGAGTATCCGGTTCGACCATCACTGCGATTGCGCCGGCATCGCGTGCCGTCGTGATGTAGTCATGGCCATCTGCGTAGCCGCCGCGTAGTGCGACGAACAGGCCACCCGGGTGCACCTGGCGGCTGTCGAAGGAGATGGATGTAATGTTGGTGTCTGGATTGCCTTCGAGGATTGCCGGGGGAACGTCATGCAACAGTTCCCGAATTGTTGACTCCATCAGCGCTCCACCAATTGCTGGACAGCAGAACCCGGTCCCGGGGTCCAAGAGTACAAGTCCTGCTGGTCTGAAGCCGTCACGGTCGTTGCTGGCCGCTACCAGAGTTGATCCGGGGCACGGGACGGAGTTGTTGAAAGCATCGCCTCTTCGAGCGCGGCACCGGCAGCATCAGCGACAGCTTCGGAATCCGATTGCTCCAGCTCCCGCAGCACCGCGACTGCAACTTCGCCGCCGATTGTGCCGAGGGATTCGATGGCGGCCATTTGCACCTCTGCGTCCTCATCGTCAGTGAGGTCCACCAGTTGCGGCACAATCGACTGGCTGCCAACTGTTGCTGCAGCACGTGCAGCTTCAAAGCGTAGCTCTGGTTCATCGCTGCGGAACTGGTTGAGAATGATCCCTGACCACCGGGCGTCACCTTGCCGGCCCATTGACCGCAATGCGCTCACCTGGTCGTCGTGAGACCGGGAAAGCCAGGCGTCGTCAATTGCAGCAATAACTGTCGGATTGCCGGCAAGATAGGCTGCAGATTCGAGGGCCTGCAACCGTACCTCGGGATCCGGATCAGATTGCATGACCGATAACACCAGGTCTTGTGCCATCGCTGCCTGGTCGGCATCAAGCTTGCCGAGTTCGGATGCCAGCACAAACTGCCCGGCGATCCGCATGCCGGATGCTCGAACCGTCGAGGCCGATTCACTACGCAGATGATGCACGAGCCAGTCAAGCAGCGAGAGGTCTGTCGTGTCGGTCAATCCCTCGAATGCAAGGAGCTTGACATCGACTTCGGAGTCGGCAAGTGATGCGACCAGTGCGCGATCGAAGTGCAACTCCCCGCCTGTCTCGAACTGGGTGATCATCTCACGGACCAACGCCAGGCGTACCGGAAGATCGATGTCGTTCCAGCGCTCAAACAACTGTGAGCCGGCGAACCGGCTCAGGTCTGAAAACTGTTCGATCTCTTCTTCGGTTATTGATCCGGGGTCGCGTCCGGCCAGGCCGGACACTACCCTGTCAATTGCTTCCCGGCCCTCAGCTGCCCGTTCACGGCTGGTAGAAAAACGCGTCTTCTTCGTCGTCATTGGCAGAGAACTCCGGATAGGCGCCACCGGTCAGGATGTCGCGCAGGTATTCGACCGAGATTGGACGTTCGATGTTTGCGGCCGCCAGCAGGTCGATCAACGATGCTGACCAACGAGGCTCTTCCGCACTGCCGACGTTCTCGCCGACTCGCTCGAACGTGCGAGCGACGACGATTTCTGGCCGGCGGCGCGCCCGCTCGTCCAGTGGTTCGGCATCTGCCAGTCTCGGGAATCGGTTTTCATCAACCAGCATGTCATCCTGCAGCCCGCTTGTGAAGCTGGTTGGCTTGAAGACGTACTTGTTTTTGCGTGTATCGAGGCTCAACAGGCGTCGATCCTGTGACGACATCTGGAAGTACTCGATGATGAAGTGGCGCGGTGTATCGGTGGCTTCAATCGTCAGCACAGCGCCGGGGACCAGATTGTCTTCGAAGAACTTCTCGAGACCAACCAGGTAGCCGCCGCGGTTGCCAGTCGGGAATCGAAGCTCGGCTTCGAACGTCTCTTCTGACTGTGGTGATTCAAACGTCAAACGTGCTGCTCGCTGGTCGCCAAACGCTGACTGCGGCATGATCGATCGGAAGGTCGCGTTCAACGGCAAGACACCGTACTGGAACTCGTAGAACGTCAGGACATGCTCGATGATGCCTTCTTCGAGATCATCTGGCTGGGCCAGGTAATCCAGCAGGAAGCGGTAGTCCTGGCCAAGTTCGCTCGCCTTGCGTTTGTCGGTTCCCGGGTGCTGCACGCCCACAGTCGCCCAAAGGCCCTCGGAGCTGCTGCCCAGGTACTCGAACTCGCGTGTTTCACGAGAGAGCCGGAAGTTGACGGTGAATCGCTCCAACGGAAAATCTGGCGAACCGGAATTGACACTTCGCAGGTCCTGCACCAGTTCGACATCGCCCATCGGTACGCCGGACTCGTCGATGTACTCCTGTGCGCGGCGCAGGTCGCCACGGGACAGTCTGGCTACCTTGCTCTCGTGCATCCAGAGATCGCCCCAACGGGCAACATCCGGCTCCGGCTCCAGGCTGTTGCGGATCGCTTCAGTAAGTTCGTCGTCAGATGCGCCGGAGATATCGATGGTCTCAGTGGCAACTTCTTCAACGACCTCATCGTCGACGACAATCTGTTCCAGGTCTTCGATGGACGGCTCTGCGGATTCGAAGTCGATGACCACGTCGCTGAGGTCAACGATGTCCTGGATGTCGAGGCCGGAAACGGTGTCGTCTAGCCCCTCGCCACTCCGTTCGCGGGCTTGTGCCTCGCGAAGCGCAGCAGCAACAGCTGCCTGCCAGGAGTCCGGTGCGTAAGACTTCTCGATAAGCTCGGCATCGGAATCGCCAGAATCGATCACATCACTGGCTTCCAGCGTGCGACGCGGGCGAACCGGTTCGCGCCGTGGCTCTGGAGTAGCAAACCGGGCTTTCAGGTCGTTTGGTTCCTGGTCTGGCGCAACGTAGTCGGCGAAGACAACACCGCGCTTGGTGGTGGTGAAGTACGTCTCGTCGTCGGTTTCTTCTCTCCGGAAGACCTCCGGCGAGGCGGAAAGTGCTTTGTCGACCGTTGCGGCAGTTGAACTCTTCCCGGTCGCAGCCAGGCGATCAACGATCTGGCTGAGCGGAAGTCGAATCGGTGCGTAGTCGGAAAAGAATGCGCCTTGGGTCAGGTACAAACCAAACACTCGCTGGGCAAGCGTTTGATTTGCCTTGGTTCCGGCGAATTCCGGTGAAACGTCTACCTTTTGGGTTTCCATTAAGTCTTGCGTCCTTCGGTGTGAACGACTGGTCGCGGCGGTTGCCGGAGTCCCTACCCGTTGCGGAGCGCGGCGATCATCTCTTCGATTGACACCGGCGTACTGGATTCCTGCAAGAGCGCCTTGAGTTTCCTGATCTGATCAGGGGTAATCGTGATATTCATGCGTGAACACTCCATTCACAATGCAACAGACAATAGTACAACATAACGGCGGATTCGGTCAGGGTGTTCCGGCAATTGAATTGAACGCCAGCGAAATTGCGCCGATAACTGCCGCGTCCGATCCCAGGTCGCCTGGCGCAACGTTCACCCGGCGGGCAGCCGAGTCGAACGCAAACTGACGAATTTTGGCACGGACAGCCGAAACAAATTGCGGGCCGATGTCGAGCACATAGCCACCGAGGACCACGGTATCCGAATTGAGGGCCGTCACCAGATTGGCCAGGGCAAGACCGACAACCTGAATCGTTTCATCGATGATTGCGGTCGCGTCCGGATCGGTTCCATATGCTGCCAGGATACGAGGCAAGGTGATGCCAGGGCTGGCAAGCCAACCAGCGGTAGCCGTTGGCGTCGCCGTGGCAAGACGTGCGCGCATCCGTTCGATCATCGCCGGCTCCGAGGCATACGCCTCAAGGTGGCCGGGCTTGCCGCAGGAGCAACGAGGGCCGTCGGTAGAAACGGGCATGTGACCCAACTCGCCGGCGGTCATGGATGTACCATGCGCCATCCGGCCATCGACAATAATCGCCCCGCCAACGCCGATGCCCAGTTGCAGGAAGATCATGTCTTTCGATCCCCGGCCGCTGCCAAAGCGATGTTCGCCAATGGCGGCTGCCCGTGCATCGTTTTCAACAGATACCGGCAGGGAGAAATGCTCTTCGAGGATGCCGGCAATCGGGAAATTGTCGAATCCCGGCGTTCTGTGTGAGCGAATGATCAATCCGCGGAGGCTATCGACCGGCCCTCCGAACGCGATGCCAATGCCGGAGACGTCCTCTGCGGAAAGCTTCTGTTTATCGAGGAGTTGTTCGATCAATTGCGTGATGCTATTGACCGTCGCCATGGCATTGTCTGTCTGGTCGATTGCATGAATCGAGTCGACAATACGGCCTGTACTGGTGCCGAGTACCGCGCGTAGACCGCGACTGCCGATCTCAGCACCGATAGCCAGTGGCTCGGAGCGCCTGCCGTGAGAATCCTGAACTGTCACGATTGTGCATGTCCTTGCGAGCGATCAAACTCACGCTCATTGTTCACAGCAGAATGTTCGTGAAAAATGCGACAACTTCCCGAGATTGTAGCAGGTTTTGCTGAACTCGGACGAATTCTGATTGTCAGTCCTGAAGGTGTTTGATAGACTATCCGCTGGTACGGAACGGTACTATTCCCCGATAGCTCAATGGTAGAGCGACGGACTGTTAATCCGCAGGTTCCTGGTTCGAGTCCAGGTCGGGGAGCCTCCAGATAAAGCTCATTCCAGTTTTTTGCGTGAAGCACCGGTTTTACTTTGCCGAGCGCCTGTTTACGTTGTCCAGACAAATCTGAGTTCTCCGCTAGACGTTCGACGGGTTTTCGCCTATTCTGGTGACAACTCTGGCTGCACCTTGCAACCGGAAATCACAAAGGGAGAACGCGCATGAATCTTTGGGACGCAATTTGGTTAGTAGTCGTCTCATTCTTCTTCATCGCCTACTTGATGGCGCTCTTTTCGATCATCATGGACGTATTCCGCGATCCTGAGTTGAGCGGAATTTCCAAGGCGGTCTGGTTGCTGCTGTTGATGGCATTCCCGCTGGTGACGGCTCTGGTCTACCTGATCATTCGTGGCAACGGAATGGCGCAGCGAAGTATCGCGGTCGCCCAGAAGCGGCAAGAGATTGCAGAGACGTACATCCGTGACGTCGCCGGCTCCAGCCCGGCAGACGAGATTGCCAAGGCCAAGGCACTGCTGGATGCCGGAACGATTACCGAAGCCGAATTCAACACGATGAAGGCAAAAGCTCTCGCCGGCTAGATCTCATCTCTACAACCCAAGGATCGATCAACGCCGGGATTCACCCGGCGTTCTTCGTTTGCCGGCGCGCGGATCCGGCCGTGCTACACTCGCTGGGAATGCCCGGCAATAGCAGAAACACAGGTGAAACAATATGCGAATTATTGGTGCGGCCGATCTCAGGAAACTGGTTCCGATGGCGGACGCCGTCGAACTGATGAAACAGGTTTTCGCCCAGCATAGTCGCGGCGAGACGATCAGTCCGGTGCGTCTTGGTGTGGAACTCCCGGATGGTGCGGGCGTATCGCTCTTCATGCCGGCTTGGGTTGGAGCATCAGATAGTAGCCCTGCATCACTCGGTGCGAAGATCGTCTCGGTGTTTGGCAATAATGCCAGCCGTGGCTTGCCAACCATTGCGGCGATCGTGTTTGTTCTTGATCCGGAGACCGGAACCCCACAGGGGTTGATTGAAGGCGCTTCGGTCACTGCGCTGCGAACTGGTGCAGTGTCCGGCGCTGCGACCGACCTGTTGGCCCGACCTGAATCATCGGTCCTGACGGTGTTTGGTGCCGGCGCTCAGGGCGTCACCCAGGCGGTTGCAGTGTGTGCAGTGCGAGACATCAAGGAAATTCGGGTGATCGATCCGGTGCAGGCTGCTCGCGAGTCGTTCGCTGAACGGATGAAAGTCTGGATGGACAATCCACCAGAAGTCAATCTGTCGGCAGATTCGGCAGAGGCCGCACTTCGCGGGGCAGATATCGTCTGCACCGCTACGACGTCGACTTCGGCAGTGTTCGAGGATGCCTGGCTTGAGGATGGGACCCACATCAATGGTGTTGGCGCGTTTACGCCGGCCATGCAGGAAGTTCCGGATGAAACAGTCGCCCGTGCGCGAATCATTGTCGATGCCGTTGAAGCGATCATGCATGAGGCCGGAGACATCGTACAGCCGATTGAGCGCGGTGTGATCAGCGCCGAGAGCATCAAGGTGGAACTCGGTCATTTGGTAGACGGAACCGGACAGGGCCGGCAGTCCGACACCGAGATCACCTTCTTCAAGTCAGTCGGCAACGCCATCCAGGACATGATCGTCGCCCGTACGGCAATCGACCAGGCCGAAACCGGCAACATCGGCCAGCTTGTCAGCCTGGAGTAAGCGGATCCAGCGCAGAACCTGGCACGTGCTACCTGCCAATCCGAGCGTCGTCGAGGAATGATAGGCAGGTGCAAGTCGCCGTTTGGAAAGTCATAGCGGCTTCTGCAATGAACGTTCCTGGACGTAGCGGCGCAATTCATTGCGCCCGTTGAAATCCCAGGGCGTTTGACTGGCGCAATGAATTGCGCCACTACCAGCAACGTGTGGGGCCTGATTCAGTATCACGCAAAGAGCCTCTTCCGAGTTCGGAAGAGGCTCTTTGCGTGACGTGTTGACAGGCAGACTAGTCTGCGGCGACGAGGGCGGGGTCCTGCTGGATTGCGGTGTCCTTGTCGACCATCTTGGCGATGAAGTCTTCCGGGAAGCGCTCGATCATGCCGAGCAGCGGCACCGGGGCGACCTGACCAAGACCACAGAGCGATAGCTCGATGACGTGTTTCGAGGTTCGCTGGATCAACTCCAGGTCGGCCATACGTCCATTGCCGTTGAGGATGCGTTCGACAATTTCAACGAGCGCAGGATTACCAAGTCGGCAGGGTGTGCACTTGCCACATGATTCATAGCGGTTGAACGCCATCAGGTAGCGAGCGAATTCGACAGCATCGACCGTCTGGTCAAAAACGACGAATCCACCGGAGCCAAGCATGGCGTTGTAGGGCTTCATCGAGTCAAAGTCGAGCGGAATGTCCAGCAAGTCTTCGGTCAGCGGTCCGGCAGATACTCCACCGGTCTGGATGCCCTTGAAGGTCTTGCCCTCTTCCATGCCGCTGTACATGTCGTAGATGACATCCTTGAGCGACGTTCCCATTTCGACTTCCACCAGGCCGAGCCGCTTGAGCGGACCCTGCATAGTGACGAGTTTGGTACCGGTGCTCTTCTCGTTGCCAATACCGGCGTACCATTCACCACCGTTGCGAATGATCGATGGGATGGAACCCATCGTCTCGGTGTTGTTCAGCACGGTCGGCCGGCGCCAGAGTCCTTCTTCAACGGAACGTGGTGGTTTGGTACGCGGCTGTCCGCGTTCGCCCATAACCGAATACATCATGGCCGATCCTTCGCCACAGATGTAGGCGCCGCCACCGGTTCGGGTGCGAATTTCTACGTTGACACCAGTGCCGAGGATGTTGTCGCCGATCAGTCCGTATTCATAGGCTTCGGCAACGGCGTGCTTGAAGCGCTCGACGGCCAGGATGTGCTCGCCACCGACGTAGTTGTAGCCACGCTCGGCGCCCACGGCATAGCAGGCGATCATGATGCCTTCGAGAACCGTGTGCGGGCTGCTTTCGATCAGGCGGCGGTCCTTGTAGACATTTGGCTCGCCTTCGTGAGAGTTGCAGGCAACGTACTTTGGCCATGCCTGGGTTCGCCGGCCGCTTTCCCACTTGATACCTGCAGGGAAACCGGCGCCACCACGCCCACGGACGTTTGCGGTCTTGACTTCTTCGATCACCTCGTCAGGCTGCATGTCGTGCAGTGCCTTGATCCAGGCTGAATACCCGCCCATGGCGATGTATTCCTCGATCGAGTACGGGTCAAATTGTCCTGCGCCGTTCATGAGTACACGACGCTGCATGCCGAAGAATGGGTCGTTCAGCAACGAAGGAATCTCGCCGAACGCCTCTTCTGCGAACACTCCGACTGCCATCTCGGTATATGGCTTGCCCTGTTCAATGGCATAAAGGAGCGCTGGCACGTCTGTTTCGAGAATGTTGGCGTAGAGTGTTTGCGGGTGGTTTGGGCCGGTAACGATGACAAACGGTTCTGCCCAGCACCAGCCTCCGCAGCCAACCCGGTGAAGGGTGATTGGCAGCGACTTCTCGGCGATGCTGCTTTCGAGTGCCTTCCAGGTCTTGCGTGCACCCTTGGCAAATGAACATTCACTCATGCCGACGCTGATGGTCCAGGCCGTTCCGTCGGTAAGCGCCGCAAAATCGGCGGATGCCTTGGCGACCAACTGATCGAAATCGGCTCGACTAGTGAGTTTCATGGTCGTGACCTCCAGGTCCGCGCTGGATGACTTCGGCAATTGCTTCGTTGAACTTCTCAACATCAAGTTTGCCGTAGTAATCGTGGTGGTCGAATTGGATAACCGGCGCTTGATCACAAACACCGAGGCATCCATTAACCACCTGGACGGTGAATTCCCCGTCGGCTGTGGTCTCGCCGCCGGTGATTCCGTACCGGTCTCTCAACTCGTCGATGAGATCCTGACT
>CAZRNC010000026.1:0-15881 GCA_964601285.1 uncultured Thermomicrobiales bacterium
CGCCAGGTCAAACGTCAGGGGCTGTCTACTGTCCTGAAGGCCATCACGCCATCGGTGGCGGCGCAGGCACATCGGCAGCCTCATCCACGAGCCTTCTGGTCTCAAGCCGGCCAATAGGATTGGACGCGGGAACAACCACAGAGAACCCTGCCGGGTGGTATGCAACGCGCTTAATTCCAACAGGTGGTGAAGAAGAAGATTTCCAAATCTTCGCATCATGTGTCCAAACCAACCCGCCAACCGAGGAAGGCCCGGGATTCAACCCAACATATGGTCCGAATGTTGTGGTGAAGCAGCAACTCATCAGCGGTTCCTCCGCGTCGGAGGCCACGGCAACCTGCGATGAGGGGCAGCATATCATCGGTGGGGGCGCAATCGCCTCACCGACTCATATATCCAGCATGTATCCCACAACTGACGGATGGAACGTCAACTCATGGACAGCAACCCGACACCCTCAAGATGTCCTTGGGGGCAGCATCCAGGCATTTGCAATTTGTGTTGCCGATGCCCCATAACGCCGGGAGAATGGATGCTGAAATGGACTGCTACAGCAGATATGCCAGGAGAATACTGGACGTAATGGAGTCGAGTGTATGAATCGTGCGCAACTTGGCCGCTACCGGCTGACCGCGCCGTTGTTTGTCGTGATACTGCTGCTAGGCGGGATGACCGCACTGAGCGTCGGTGCGGTGCCCCAATCGAACACGATATATGGCTGTGTGACCACGAGCACCGGCGTGCTCTATAGCGTTGGCACCACCGAGCCGGACCGGTGTAACACGGGAGATACCCTCATCAGTTGGAGCCAGGATGGTGGAGCCGGCTCCATGGCCTGGTACGGCGTCTGGAACGACAGCGTGTTCTATCCCGTGGGCGCTATGGTGACACACGAGGGCTCTGCCTGGGTGTCGGTGATTGGCAACAACGACGGCGAGCCAGGCGAAGACCAGGAATGGGAGCTTGTCGTCGAGCGTGGCCCTGCAGGCCCGCAGGGCATCCAGGGCCCTCCGGGCATTCAGGGTGAACCAGGGCCGGAAGGTATAGATGGGGAAGAGGGCCCTCCAGGTCCTCAGGGTGATCCGGGTCAGAAAGGTATAGATGGAGCAGAAGGTCCTCCAGGCCCTCCAGGCCCTCAGGGAGATCCGGGTCAGAATGGTAGAGATGGAGATGAAGGCCCTCCAGGTCCTCCAGGTCCTCACGGTGATCCAGGTCTTCCAGGTGAACCAGGTGAACCAGGTGAAGAAGGTCCGCAAGGTGAGCCAGGACAAGACGCAGAGTTTCCTGACGGGGGAGAGACAGGTTGGATTCTCGTCTTGGGGGAGGACGGTCCAATGTGGGCGGATCCGGCCACTCTCGGCCAGCCCGGCCCAATCGGCCCCACAGACTACAACGTGCTGGTCGTTCGCAGTAGCACCGGTGTTGACGGTAAGAAGGTTGCTACCTGTCCATCCGGACACTATGCGATCGGCGGCGGCGGCGCGGCAAGTGCTGCTGACGAGAACCTGATCGAGAGTTATCCGTCAAACAGCACCGGGGTACTTGTCACAGGAGGGCCATCGATAGCAACTTCCTGGACGGCATCCTTTTCGCGTGACCACGCTAACCATGAAGCGATTGCCTTATGTGCACCGCAGGGTGGGCCAAACGTATACATTGAGTCCCTTGTCCGGGATACGGAAGGAATTGGAATGGTCTCGTGTGCACCTGGGCGTTATGCCATTGGTGGGGGGAAGTTGGGCGGCGGTAACATCACAGCTAACTACCCATCCGATAATTTTGGTGTGCCTCTCGAACACGGAGACACCAACCCTGTCTCATGGACGGTCGAACGACTGGGTTCATTGGAAGGCAGTATGGAAGTGGTTGTGATCTGTGCTGATGCGAGCGACATACCCACCGTTCAGGCGATGATGGCTGGTGGATCCAGCTCGGCGCAAGAGTTCACCGCGACGTGCGCCACAGGAGGCTATATAGTCGGTGGAGGCACAATCAATGACAACGGAAATTCTCTTGCATTGAGCAGTCAACCGGCCGATTCTGGCACCCATAATGCCACGGATCCCGTTTCCTGGTCATCCCACTGGACAAGCCTGGACATCACCAATTACACCTACGCGCTTTGTGTGGTGGACGATTAGAACGGTTTGTGGAAAAAACGATGATATACGTCGCGGCGCAGTTCATTGCGCCGCGACGTATTTCTTTAGGGCTATCTCGACTCGTTAGCGGGCATCTCCGCCGGCAGTGTCACCGCGAACGTCGTGCCCTGGCCCGGGGCGCTTTCAACCTCGATCCGGCCGCCGTGGGCGTCGATGATCCGGTTGGTAATGTAGAGACCGACACCGAGGCCGTTGGTGATGTGGCCGGGCTGGGAGTGCAGCCGGCGATAGCGGGCGAAGATCTGCGGCAGCTGATCGGCCGGAATGCCGATGCCTTGATCCTGCACGGAAAATCCAATGCCGCCGTCTGTGTCCTGCCAGATGCGGACGGTGATCTCGCCACCATCCGGACTGTAGTTGACGGCGTTTGTTAGCAGGTTGGTGATCACCTGGGTCAACCGGTCGCGGTCCCAAACACCAGTCGTTGACGATTCCTCGCTGGTGACGGTGATTGTATGGAGGTCAGTTTCCCGTCCGATATCGGCGGCAAGCTGCTGGATGAGTGGGACAATATCCATCTCGGCCGGCCGGAGCATGAGCTGGTCGGTGTCGATCCTGGCGACGTCGAGCAACTGGTTGATTAGCCGTTCCATCCGGTCGCTCTGTTCGCGCAGGGCTGTCAGCGCCCGTGGCGGACTTGCGCCGGCGGCCTCGATCTGCCGCGAGAGCATCTGGCCATAGCCCTTGATCGTCGTCAGAGGTGTGCGCAGTTCATGGGTGACGACGGTGAAGAACTCATCCTTAAGCTGGTCAAGCTCCACCAGGCTGGTAATGTCGGTCGCCAGCATGACTGCGCCGATGATGTTGCCGTTGGTGTCACGCACCGGGGAGCCACTGATCCGGCGGTAGACATCACGGCCCAGGCGATGGTCGAACTGGGTGTAGTCATCCTGGCAGGTCTCTCCGCGCAATGCCCGGCTGAGAGGATTGTCCTCGACCGCGATGCGCTGCCCGCTGGTGTTGCGCCAGAGCGCCCGGTCGGTAATGGTCTGGATGCTATCCAACTCGGCCAGTGCATCCACGCCGTACGATGCCAGGGCAACGTGGTTGGCCAGGTTGATGTTGCCGTCCGGGTCGCAGACCAGCACAGCGTCTGCGATCGCCCCGACGGTCGCTTCCAGCTCGGCGGCATGCGTGGCGGCAATCTGGACAAGGTTTTCGATACGCCGGCGAGTATTGACCGCATCGGTAACATCGGTTGCCAGCAGCATGATCTCACCGGTCTGGAGACGGCTCTTCAACGGGACGATCGTGCCACTCCAGTAGCGTCGGGCGCCGGTCGGGTCTTCGGCGGTGAGTTCGTTGAACTGGTGGACATTGCCATCGACCGATGCGGAATCCAGCATCTCGATCAGCGTCCGGGCTGGTTGCCGGCGGATGGTCCGGCGAATTGAGGCACCGGTCGCGACGTCATACTGGTCGCCGAGCATCTTCGTCAGGAACTCACTGCCGGAAGCGTTGATCATCGAAATCCGGTAGTCAGTCGGCGTACCGGTGATTGGGAAGCGTTCGAAGACGGCCAGACTGGCCGGCAACTGGTCGATCACTTCGGAAAGGAACGCCTGCTGTTCGCTGCGTTGCTCGTAGAGCTTGGCGTTGTGGATCGTCAGCGCACACTGGGCAGCGATCATCTCCAGAAATGACACCTCGGCATCGCTAAAGGTGTACGGCGTTGCCCGTCCGTAGCCGAGTGTGCCGAGTAGTTCGTTGCGGGCAATCAACGGCACAATAATCGCACTGCCGCTCAGTACCTCTTCGGGACCAGGCTTCATCCCCTCTGGCAGTTCGTTGAAATCCGGAACAGCCACGGTCAACCGTAAGCGTGCTGCCAGCGAAGCCAATGAGGGTCCTTCAAGATCGAGCGCCGGTGATTGTTGCCAACCTTCCGGCAGGTTGCGGCCGGCAGCGTATCGCAGGCTGTTCTTCTCCGGGATGTAGAGCATCAGCGAAATGAAGCTGGGTTCGATGCTCTCGGCGATTCGGTCGACAACGGTATCAACGACGGTTTCGACATCGAGTTCGGAACTGGCCAGGTGCTGCGAGATTGTCTGAAAGGTCGCGGCTTGTCGCTCCCGGTGAATCTGCATCGTAATGTCGCGGTAGAGCAGCAATGCACCCTCGATCCGGCCGGAGCTATCAAGGATCGGGCTGGCCGTGACCGAGAGAAACGCGTGCGTTCCATCCGGGCGCTGGATCAGGATCTCGGCATCGCGGATCGTTTCGCCCTGTAATGCACGCAGCCCCGGCAGCCGGTCGACCGGATAGCGCTGGCCATCGTTGGTGGCGTATTTGAACGTCTCGGCAACGTCGGTGGTGAGTGTGCGTGGTTTGACCTCACCGCCAAACATCCCTTCCAATGCCTTGTTGGCGCGCACCACCCGCTGGCGGGTATCCAGCAAAATCACGCCCTCGGAGATTGTCTCGACAAGTGCGTCGATCTCGGCCAGGCGTTGCGAGCGGTCGCGTTCGGTTTCGTAGTACCGGCGGGCGTTGTTGATCGCCCGGGAGATCTGCTCGGCGATGGCGGTGACGAAGGCGACATCGTCGTTGGTGAACTGGCGGGGTGGCGTATCGCCGGGATACATGTCTTCCGGAAACTGTTCGAACAACACCAGCGCGCCGCTCACTCCATCGCCATCGTGGAGTGGAGCGGCAATCATCGACCCACGGCCGACCGTTCGCGCCCAGACATCGTGCAGTTCCTGCTCATCGCGCGAGTCGGCAATGACAACCGGCCGGTTATTCCGGACGGCCCGTATCGCCACCGCGGTATCGCTGGTGAGGTTGTAGGTGGTAGCAAAAATCAGGTCCCGGGCCGGTCGAGGCAGGTCTGGTGCCCAGAGGGCCGTGCAGCGCAAGAGATTGGCCGGCCGGTCGAAATCGAGAATGAATGCGCCGGAACAATCGGAGCCTTGCGCGGAATGCCGGCAGCCCTGTTCGAGTACCGTTTCCAGTTCGAGTGATGCCGAAGCTGCCTTGGTGATCTGGAGCAATGCTCGCAGTTCGCGGATTTCGCGGTCACGCTGATTCGCCGGGTAGGGGCGTGGTGTTGTGCGGGCAGCGCTGCGCCGTCCGCCACCGGACCTTCCGGCATTCTGTGCTTCCGGTGCGTCCCCCGGCGTTTCCGGCATCTTCCCCAGTCAATCTCGTGTACGGACGACGATATAGCCCGAGTATAGCCAGCGAGAAGGGGCATTGTCGCTATTGACGAGGCTCATCCATGCCGGAATCAGCGATACGACGTTCCTCATCCTTGGCTGCCAGATAGTTCATGGCTTCCTGGAACGTGCGTTCGTCGATCATCCGCTGCGAGCGATAGAAGTTGAGCATCGTCCGCAATCTCAGGATCGGAATGACGTGATAGCCGTAGCTGTGCAGCCGTTCGATGCCGCCCTGTTCGCGATCGATCAGGACAATAGCATCGCGCACGCGCATCTCTGCGCGAGCCAGTTGCCGGGCGGTCGTCAGAATTGACCGGCCGCCAGTCATCAGGTCGTCGATGATCAGCGCGGATTGTCCGGGAATGATCCGCCCCTCGACCTGGAGATCGTCGTCGTCCATCACGCCACTGGATGGACGCAGATAGATCAGTGGGGTGTCGCTTTCCAGCGCATAGGCAGTGGCGATGTGCAGCCCGCCCATCGGGACACCTGCCACAGCCGCAAAGCTGCCGAGGTGCGGTCTCCGCCGGCTTTGGTCAGCACGAATTTGCGAGGTGATCAACCTGGCAATCCGGCGTAACATGGCCGGCTCGCTGATGAGCACCCGCGGGTTGATATAGATTGGTGAAACGCCGGCGCTGCCGGCGAGATCAAATGACCCGAACTGGACGCCACCGAGATCAAACAGCGCCTGCGCCAGATCGAGATTGGATTCTGTTCCAAAGAGCACCTGAGCGACCCCTCCCCGGATGCGATGCCATAACGGAAGACATTATCACATCCGGGCTGTTATTCGTGAACGGGAACGCCAAGATTGCCGGCGGCTGGATGCAAGTGTCCGGGTGGATCGAGGCCAATGTCAGAGAAGGAGCTTCACGGTTGCTGTGAAGCTCCTCTGATTGGGGACACGCTGAGATTAGTCGGCGAGTTCCGGAGTGGGGGCAGGATTTGCAGTCTGGTCTCCGGTCAGCACAGCCCAGCCAATTGGAGCCAGCGCCAGGACGAAGACCAGGTCGCAGATGATGGCCAGCACGTCGATCCGTTCGGGACGTGCGGCGACGAACAGCAGTCCACCCGCCATGAACAGGACTGCTGTATAGCGGGCGACAGCCCGGGAGCGCCAGAGGACGATGCCGGTGGCGATGAAGGTGACAGGCATCAGCAGCCCCCACGGCAGGAAGGCAAGGATGCCGAAGAGATCGGAGCCGGTAACCGCTCCATCGCTCATGAAATCGTTGCCGTACACAGCGATGAATATTGCCTGGACGTTGAACGCTGTGCCACCGGCGACGACCATGATGATGGTCAGTGTCAGAATGATCGATGCACGGGGAGCGTGCGGCTCCAGCATGCGGAAGAATCCAACCATGGCGAAACCGAGTGCGAACACCGACCAGACGCCGATCGTGCCGCCAAGCACCCCTTCGTTGATCCTCTCACCTTCGGTGATATAGGCAATGGTGCTCGCCAGCAGAAGCAATGGCGCGATGATAAGCGCCACGCCGAAGAAGCGAGCGGCAAACGGTGACAGCGTATCGCGGGCATTGAGTTGCATACGATCCTCCTACAATGCGTGATTTCAAAATATTCGAAGTCACTATGAAGGAGTCCCACCTGGTCCGCATCGGGTGATTCCCTATGCTGAGCTGGTGTCTTGTTGTATCCGCTCGGCCATACGCCAGCCAAGCTCGGCCCGGGAGTGGATGCCAAGCTTCTGGTAGGTTCGGGCGAGGTGCGCCTCGACTGTCTTGGGGCTGATCGACAGTGCTGCGGCGATTCTGCGATTGGTCATGCCGGTCGCCGCCATTTCGGCAATTTGTACTTCGGAAGGGGTCAGTTCATCACCGCCGGCAGTTTGCAGGCCCAGCCGCGTCATTTCGTTCTTCGCACGGGCTGTCCAGCCAACTGCACCAACTTGATCGAAGAGGTCAATTGCTTCGAGCAACGATGTATGGGCGGCACGGCGCTGGTTCCGACGACGTTGGAGCCCGGCAAGTGCCAGCAGCGTGCGGGCACGATCGTAGCGCATTTGGGGTACCGACTCATCTGCGGCGAGAGCTTCGGCAAACGCCGTTGCTGCGCCATCCGGCTCTCCGCTGGCGGCGAGTGCCAGCCCCCGGCAGCGGGCGCCGACCGCCCGCGCCCATGGACGGTCGGGATGCTTACCACTTGCTTCAAGAAGTTCGATGATTGGCAGCGCCTCGGCATGGCGTCCGAGAGCAAGTAACGTTTCGGCGGCATCCGGCAGGAACTGGGCCGAGGAAGGCTCGCTAAAATTCATCTCGATTGCTGCCTTGGCCGCCGGGATGAGATGGCAGGCGGCTGCCTGATAGTTCCCGAGTGAGAGTTCAAGCAGTCCCATTGCAGCCGGAATCTCCAGGCCGATTGTGCTTGCGCCACCAGCTGCGAGATGGTCACTGGCGGTTTTGGCAGCCTGACGTGCAGGTTCTTCGTCGCCGATCCATGCGGCGAGTTGGGCCTCAAAGAGATGGGCCATTCCCAGCGCGTGGTCTGAATCGACGATTCTGGCGCGGTCCAGCGTGTCGTCTACCAGCGTCCTGGCTGTCTCCAACCTGCCAGCCCAGCAGGCGGCCGG
The DNA here is from genome assembly GCA_964601285.1 of uncultured Thermomicrobiales bacterium. GTDB lineage: Bacteria > Chloroflexota > Chloroflexia > Thermomicrobiales > CFX8 > CAYWXR01. Next base: position 7,920 of record CAZRNC010000026.1, read on the forward strand.
GACGGCGCCCAGTGACACGAACCAGAGGTCGCTCTCCAACCCCTGGTCAAGACAGCGCTGTCGGACCGTCTCGAAGCGGGCGAGTGCTTCATCCAGTTGGTGTGTCCAGCGATAGACCTGGGCGGCGATCGTTGAGGGCCAACGCCGGACCGGCGTCCGGCGAGTAGTGTCTTCGAGTTCGAGCGCACGCTGCAGGGCGCCGCCATCGGAGCCGGTTGCGGTCAGGAAGCGTTCGATAGCGAAGGATGCCAGCGCTTCAGCCAGCAGCCCCGGATCATCAGCCTGCTCGGCCTCGGAAATCGCAGTTTCGATGTGTTGCACGCTCTCAGAGATGCGTCCGTTGATGAAGAGGACGTACGCAAGGTCGACCCGCAGAGATGCACGCAGTCCGGTATCTACCGATGCTGCATTCACGGACCGTTCCAGCAGATCGGCAGCATCCGGCCCAGCGTCGATTTCGAACTGGATCGTCCCCAGCAATCCCAACACACTGGCCCGGAGCATGCCAAGTCCCGGATCGGCAAGTGCGAGTTCAAGCAGTTCCCGTGCGCGCAGCGGGTTACCGGAGCTGTAGTAGTCCCGCGCTGCCTGGACCAACCGTTCGGGTTCGCTGGCGCCAAGCTGGAGCGCAAGCTCAAGCAGCTCTGCCGATGTCGCTGGAGCTCCACGCCGGCGGGAGTGCTCGGCGGCGTCATCCAGCGCACGCAGAGTGTCCGGATCTGGCCCAACTGTTGCAAGTGCCAGATGACGTGCTCGCTCCTCGGGATGCTTGACCAGTGAACTGAGGCGGAGATGCAGCGCTCGTCGCTGGGCAGGTAAAAGACCGGCATACGAGCCGGCTGCCAGCAGTGGATGGCAGAACCGGATATCACCGTCAGGTGCAACCTGAATAACATCGTTGTCTTCGGCAATTCCAAGCAGCGTCCGGCAGTCGTAGTCAGGGAATGCCTGTTCCACGATGCCGAGCTGCGGTTGTGCAAGCGCGGAAACAAGGCGCAGGACCTCATGCACAGGAGGATCAAGCTGCTCGATGCGTTCGCGAACAACAGATTGCAGACTGTCCGGAAGGGCTATCGTGCCTGTCCCTGTTCCTGCTGAACCGCGCAACAGCTCCAATGCGAAGAACGGATTCCCTCCGGAAACCTCGGCGATTCGTGTGAACAGCGAACGAGAAATCGGTGCGCCGGCTGCCTGATTGAGCAGTTGACGGAGTGCGCCCGGCGAAAGCGGGCCAAAGTGCACTGTCTGGAGCCGTTCCGGATTGCGCGGTAATGGGTCAGCAACCGTTTCACCTGTACGCCGGGCAAGCAGGATAGCGACCGGGCCACGGCAGCGGCGGATTGCAAACTCGACGACCTGGCGTGATGGCCCATCAAGCCATTGGAAATCATCGACAGCCAGCAATACGGGACAGGATCGCGAAAGGCGATCGAGCACGGCAAGAAAGCCGGTGGCAGCGGCACGAGGATTGGGAGCAGCATCGGGCGACGGTCCGCGAAGTAGCGCTGCATCCAGCGCGTAGCGTTGAGGATCCGGCAGGTTGTTGAATAGCCCGAAATCGACATCCGCCAGCAAATCAGAAAGCCCGGCATAGCTCAGCCGCAGATCCGATGCCGAGGGGCGACAGAGCAGCGTTGTGAAACCGAGTCCGGCGGCGATCTCGACACCGGAACGCCAGATGGTTGTCTTGCCGATGCCAGGTTCACCGGCAAGCACCAGCACTGCCGGTCCGCCGGCGACGGTGTCAAACAGGCGGGTGATTGCTGCCAGTTCGTGTTCACGCCCTGTGATCATGTACGTTCCACCCGGATATTGAGAGTGCCGGTAGTGCTGCCAGAATAGCACTCTGACGACACGTGTCGTAGCAGCCTGCCAACGGACTACACTGCGAGAAACACCGCCGGACTTGCCGGATGAACTGGACATAAGGAATTGTCAGGATGAATTACGAAGAGGCGATTACTTACATTATCGACCGGGATGGATATGAGAAAGGGTTTGTGGCGAACCCGTTCCTTGAGGATGACGAGATCGCGCTGGGCTTGAAGCGGACTGAAGGTCTGCTGGAGCGGGTGGGCCGGCCTGATCGCGAGTACAGGATCGCCCATGTCGCCGGCACCAAGGGCAAAGGCTCGACCAGCGCCATGATCGCCGCGATTGCCCGTGCCAACGGCTGGAAGTCCGGACTCTACGGCACACCACACCTGCACACCTTTCGCGAGCGTATTTTGCTGGATGGCAGTCCGGTTTCCGGGGAGCAGTTTGCAAGGCTGACCGCACAGGTGGCCGAAGCAGCGGGGCGACTGGTGCAAGAAGAGCCAGAGATTGGACCACCGACAGCGTTCGAGATCGTGACGGCTATGGCGTTGCTCGGGTTCGCCGAGGCTGGTGTTGACCTTGCAGTTGTCGAGGTTGGGCTTGGGGGTCGACTCGACGCGACCAACGTCGTCACTCCGGATGTTGCGGTGATCGCCAGCGTCTCGCTGGACCACGGCGCGATTCTTGGAAACAGCCTGGCAGCGATCGCCGGCGAGAAGGCCGGCATCATCAAACCGGGCAAGCCGGTCGTATCGGCCCTTCAGCATCCGGAGGCTGCCGAGGTCATCTCCCGGATTGCAGGTGAATGCGATGCACTGCTCTTTATCGCCGGCAGCGACTGGACAGCGGGGGCCGGAGATAGCGTGCGGCTGGTTGGGCCGTGGGGTGACCTGGCAGATGTCGAGATCGCCCTTGCCGGTCGGCATCAGGTTGAAAATGCCGGGTTGGCACTGATGGCGAGCTGGCAGCTTGATCAGGAACTTGCGGGCAACGAAGCTGTCGTCCGTGCGGGTTTGAAGTCGGTCGTCTGGCCGGGGCGGTTCGAACGGGTGGCGACCGATCCGGAGATCGTTGTTGATGGCGCCCACAATGTTGATTCGATCGAACGGCTGGTTGAGACGCTGGAAGAGTACCGCCAGGGACGGAGTCTGGTGGTCGTCCTCGGAGTTGCGCGGGACAAGGATCTTGGTGGGATGATCGCCGCGCTTTCCCGACTTGGCGCGAGTGTTATTGCAACCGCGTCCCACAACCCGCGGTCGGTTGATCCGGATGCCATTGTCAAGGCTGCCACCACCGCCGGGATGACAGCGCAAGCATCAACGACAACCGATAACGCAATTGAGCTGGCGCGCCTGGAAGCCGGTGCCGACGGGCTGGTCTGCGTCACCGGCTCGCTCTACGTCGTCGCTGAGGCCCGCGAAGCGATGGGGCTGGCATCCACGCCGGCGTTCGAGCGCAGCTTGCTGTACCGGTAAACACAACGATCAATCTCGTAGGTGCGACTTCCATTGCCACCTGTTCCAGCTATTTCAGGATCGTCGTACTTCTGCGAAGAGAGCGGCGTTCAGACTGTCATCCTGAGTAGTTCGACCAGCGTATCGTGTCATGCGAGAGTTTGGTTCGTATTCGTAGGGGCGTCTTGCATACGCCCGGTTTGACGCCTCGGGGGCCAGACGGGCGTATGCAAGACGCCCCTACGAAAGTACCTGGACACACGTCACGATACGCTGGTCAGACTACAGAGCGAAGTCGAAGGATCTCTTTCCAGCCGGAGTCGCGACCAACCACGAACGTTGCGTCACAGCGCTGCCGGAGATCCATAAGTCGCGTGACAAGAGATTCCCCGGCTGCGCTCGGAATGACAATCCAGGTGGGTTTGCTCCGGTCAACACCGGTATTCGTTGAATCAGGCGAATGCAGTTGGACCAGTCGACAGAACGGTTCGGGTCGATTAGTCTAGGCGCAGGATCAGAGACAAACAGGTGAAAGGAGAGGCTTCTTCCCAGGGGGTGGTGTGTGCAGTTGTCACGCATTGCGTGGCCATTGGTATCGAGGGGAGGACCGCTTGGCCCAGAAGACGGCGGATTCCGGTGGTGCAAATGCATTCCTCGAAAGCTTCTTCAAACTGAAAGAAGCTGGAACAAACGTCCGGACTGAGGTGCTGGCTGGATTGACGACCTTCGTCGTCATGTCCTACATCATCTTTGTAAACCCGATCATTCTCTCGACTCCGGGACCGAATGACGCGGGTTTGTCTATTTCGGCGACGACAACGGCGACCTGTCTGGTTGCCGGCATCATGACGATCATTATGGCGATCGTCACGAATAAAGCCTATGCCATTGCACCCGGCATGGGGCTGAATGCAATCGTTGCCTTTACCCTGGTCGGCCAGGAAGGGCTGACCTATGCCCAGGCAATGGGCGTCATCGTTGCCCAGGGCATCCTGATCACCCTGCTGGTGATCTTCGGCGTTCGCAAGTACGTGATGGATGCTGTGCCGCTGGAGCTGAAAAAGGGCATCTCGGTCGGTATTGGTCTCTTCATTCTCTTCATCGGTTTAGTCAATGGCGGGATTATCGTTTCCGATCCCGCTACGTTTGTTGCACTTGGTGACCTGCGCGGAGCGCCGGTGCTGGTTACCGTTGTTGGTCTGGCCGTGACGCTGGCGTTGCTTTCGCGCAGCAAGAAGGCGGCTATCCTGATCGGTATTGTTGCTGCCACGGTCTTCGCGATCGTGCTGGAAGCGATCGCCGATACCGGGCAGTTTGTCCCCGGTCAGGCAAAGATGCCAGGTTCGATCGTTGCGACTCCGGATTTCAGCGTCGTTGGTGACTTCTCGTTCGGCTTCTTCGCCGAAATGGGGTTGACCGTTGCGATTCTGACGATTCTGGCGATCATGCTGGCTGACTTCTTCGACACCATGGGCACGCTGGTTGGTGTCGGTAGTCAGGCTGGCTATCTGGACGAGAAGGGCGAACTGCCGGATGCCAACCGCCCGCTGCTGGTTGACTCGCTCGCGGCGGTGGCCGGTGGTGCGGCAAGCTCCTCATCGGCTACGACCTATATCGAGTCAGCTGCCGGCGTTGGTCAAGGCGGCCGCACCGGACTGGTAGGCGTCACCGTTGGTGTGCTCTTCCTGCTGGCGATGCCGTTCACCCCGCTGGTCGAGATCGTGCCGACCTCGGCCACGGCAGCGGCGCTGATCGTTGTTGGCTGGATGATGACCAGTGTTCTTTCCGACCGTGAAACCGTCACCTCGGATGGCCGGGTCATCAAGACCGAGGGTGTGGATTTCACCAGTATTGAAACCGGCTTGCCGGTGCTGGTGACCATGATCATGATGCCGTTGACCTACAACATCACCAACGGTATCGGCGCAGGCTTTGTTGTCTGGACTGCCATCAAGATCTTCAAGGGCAAGTTCGACGAAATCCACCCGGCGATGTACGTCGTTAGTGCGGCGTTCATCATCTACTTCCTGCGAACCTACCTCGGGGTCTCCGCCTGACCCACTGGCTGACCCTGCGGGGCCGGCCGGGCAAGCCGAGTCATGTGGCGCTGGACGATCCGGCGCCACGTGGTCGGCTCCACAAACTGGACGTACATCGCGAACATAGCCAGGCTGAATATGGTGAGCGGTAGTATCGAGCCGGCCGGATAGCCCACCACGATGAACAGATGCAGCCCGATACCCACAATGAATGCGGTCTTGCGATAGCGTGGCAACCAGAACGCCAACGCCAGAAACAGTTCGGTGGCGATTGAGAAGACCGCCAGCATGAAGCCCACCTCAACCCGTGCAAGCGATTCCGGAAGCGGGAACAGCCAGCCATTTCGCAAGTTTGGCGTAATCGTGACGCCGGCAAGGTAGATCAGGTTGATCTTCGACACGGCTGCAAAGAAGTAGACGATCGAAAGCTGAACCCGAAGCAGGTTACCTGCCCACTCGGCGACGCCGCCTGTCATCCGACCTGCCCGTGCATCGAGTGACCAACAGATTCCGGCACGTCCGACGGTGAGAAGCCCGATGACAAGTGTCATCAGGTAGACATGGTTGCTGTAGGTTTGCTGGTCGATCACGTTTGCGTAGGCCAGGGTGATCGTTAGTGCAGTGCCGGATAACGTCGTTCTCCAACCAACCAGAAATCCGACCGCTGCCAGTAGCCAGACCCCGAGAAGCATCGCCGCGATCGGGACGGATGGTGTTGGAATCCAGCCGGCCATCGGCAGGCGCACGGCATCCGGCGCAAGCACCTTGAGCATGAAATCCCGGTGTTCAAAGAATTGCAGAATGGCCGCCAGTCCCATGAGTATGCGGCCAATTGCGAGCGCCTCTCCGGTTGTCTTTCGGGATGCGAAGTCTTCAAACCTTGCTAATCGGTGCATGCAACCTCAACCGTCTCGTGGCCCGGTTGTTCGATCAGGACTGCTGCGAGGTCTGCTTCAGCTCGGCAGGCATGATCGGGCAGCCAGGTCGTGTGGTCGGTATCTGCTCGTGGATGCACCAGGTAATCTCCGGCAATGACCGGCCTTGTGGTTCCATCCTCAAACTGCAAGGTGAACGTCTGGTGGGTTCGGATTCCGGAATACATTTGCCAGCTGAAACGGGCAGGGCGTGGACCGGCGAGTGCAACCAGCGGCACGATGATTTGCACGCCAACGAAGAGCGCGATGGCAAGCATGACCAGCCGTCTTCTGGAAACGTGTTGGCGTAGCATCTGTTGATCTCCGGCTCCGAATGCGGCTCGCAGAGACCAGATTATGCGCAGTGGCTCCAGCAGGATACGTGCAATTGGTCCTGAGTTGCTGCTGGCTTATCTTCCACCGTGGCCGGGGAGGAGGGGGCCGATGAAGAGTTCGTCGTCGACCTGGGGTTGCAGGGCGAGGAGGGGCACATTGCGGGGTTGGTCGAGTTGGCTACCGATCATTTCCGGTTGTGCGTAGGCCGGCACACCGCGCTCGTGGGCGAGTTCCAGCCCGTAGTCGAGCAGCAGATCGACATCGTCCCACCAGTTCCAGTCGTTGCGCATGGCAACGGCGATCACCATCCGGCCGTCGGAGCGGACCGCTGCTGCCAGGCAGAATCCTGCGCCGTCGGTCAGGCCCGTCTTGCCGCCGAGGTAGTCTCCCCGGTTCTGCAGCAACTGGTTGTTTGCCCAGAGGTCGTAGTACGGACCAACCCGGATTGCCGGCGTCGTCATCCGTACCCGAAGCTCGGGGTAGTTCAATGCCTCCCGGAGCATGATGGCGACATCATGGGCGGTGGAATAGTGGTACGGCTCGTCGAGGCCATGGGGATTCATGAAGTGGGAATCCCGCAGCCCCATATCCCGTGCTGTCTGGTTCATCAAGTCAACGAAACGATCGACCGATTGACCGGGAGTCTCGTCGCCCGGTTGCCAGCCGACCGTCCGGGCAATGGCCATGGCAGCATCGTTGCCGGAAGGGATGAGCAGGCCATAGAGCAGATCGCCGAGGCTCAACTCGTCGCCAGCGACCAGCCCCATCGTCGCTTCGCCGACCAGATCGTGCTCGACAATCGTTGTCCAGTTGTCGAGGCTGCTATGACGCATGACGACAATCGCGGTCATCAGCTTGGTTAGCGATGCCAGCGGAATACGCTGATAGGCGTTGCGCTCGTAGAGCACTTCGTTGAAATCGGAGAGGATGATGATGTTCTCGGCGTTGGTGAGCGGTGCTTCGCTCTGCGCCCGCGCCGGCAACGATGACAGCACCATGCTGGCCAGCAGCACCAGCAGCAGAATCACCCGCCCATGTTTCCCGGAGTTTGTCACCCGATCAGTACCCGTTACCATTTCGCCCACAGAAGAGACAGGTCTGTCATCCCGTGAGTGTACGAACCCCTCCGGCGTCCGGCAAGGTGACAACACGGCACAGGCGCGATTCCTGTGCCGTTTCCCGGGTTAATTCTGACACATTGTCCGGGTCAAAATGGGTCCCTAGCCAGCTACGACCGGGTTGCGGAGCGTGCCGAGGCCGGCAACTTCGACTTCGCAGACATCGCCGTCGTTGAGCCGCGGCGGTCCGGCTGGTGTGCCGGTCATAATGACATCACCTGGCTCCAGCGTCATGACGTTGCTGATGAATTCGATCAGATACGGCACATCGAAAATCAGGTGC
>CAZRNC010000027.1:0-15788 GCA_964601285.1 uncultured Thermomicrobiales bacterium
CGATGAAGGCATTTCCGAAGTCGAATCCCGGTTGCAGCGACGGTGTGCCGGCGTTCCGGGGAATAGCGAATTCCAGCGACCGGCCGGAATCTCCGGCAACAAACGTGAGATCGTCTGGCGATTCGAGTCCGGTGATGTCGAGGAATGTGATGTTGCCGGTGTTCACGTCGATGTTGGTTAGCACCAGTCCGCGTGTGCTGACCTGGATCAGCGAACGGTCGGTCGTAGTCTCAAACACGGTGATGGCAGATTCAACATCCGGAGTTTGACTGATCTGAATCATGCCGGATGAGTAGAGAACACCACGCCAGGAAACCGAGGTTGCGTAAACGATTCCGTCGGCCGTATCCAGGTCTTCGAACGAATAGAGTCCGTCGTCATCGGCAGTCGTCGTGGCGTCGCTAATCAGGCCATCGCTGTTGAACGCGGAGAGCGTCACCTCGATGCCGGGAACGGTATTGCCGGTGGTTCCGTTCGAGACGACCCCGGTGATCGTTCCCTGGTTTTCGGTCTGTGCGCCGGCATTTGAGGGGAATGCGACGACCATAGTCGCCAGCGCGACGAGGAGCAGGATTACGGGGACTGACTTGGTCAACAAACGCATCGTTTTCATCATCTGAATTGTATCCCTTTCCGGTCGGAGATGCCGGATTGCGTGGAACCGAAAGACGTGCAGCGGTATACTTGTTGCTGGCCGTGCTAAGCGGGGAGCTAGCGGTGCCCTATACCCGCAATCCGCTCTAGCGGGGCAGAACTCCCCCTCGAGGCCAGGTCTTTTGGGACTGCGCGAACAAGTGGTGTTGAAGGTCAGGTCCTGCGCGGCGCAGGCCTGTGAAACCGGTCAGGTCCGGAAGGAAGCAGCCGTAAGCGGTAACCTGTGGGTGACGTGGGGCAGCCTGTCTGGAGCTAACTACTCGTTGCAAGCTGGAAGATACTGGTCGACAGGTGGGTGCACGGCCTCTCCCCTTGTTGACAAACACAGAACGGGCCGGAGCGATCGCTCCGGCCCGTTCTGTTTATGAATCTTTGCGATACTGCTAGGTTCTCGTTGCCCTTCGTGCAGCCCGTGTGCCTCGACTTGGGCGGGCGCGCTTCTCGGCATTTGCGGTGTATCGCCGGCGCTCGCGGCGCTTCTCGTATTCGGCGAGTTTTACCGGGTAGACCTTCATCATGTAGTAGACAAACCAGGCAACAACGGCGACGAAGACCAGGAAGATCAGATACATCCAGATGCGCATGTAGAGGTTGAGAAATGTGACCCGCATCAGCCGGAAGGAGTACAGGAACAATCCGGTTCCGGTGAGCCAGAGCATGATCTGGCTGCCGTTGTGGATAGCCGTCCGCAAGATCGGATTGAGGTCATTCTTCCGTCCTGCCATCATCCAGGCAACAATGGACCCGATGAACACCCCACCGAAAATCACCAGGAAGATGATTGAGAAGACACCGAACGTCGGGGTTTCCCTCAGCGGCGCGGTCAAATAATCCCAACTGAAGGGGTTCTCCATGCAACTCTCCGTTTCCCACATTGGCCGACACGGGAGTATACCGGGTGCATTGACTGGCAGGCAACGCGGTTTGCCGTGACTGGCTAACTGCTAGATCTCCTGCAGCATGATCGTCCGCTTCACTTGCTCGATGGCTCGGGTGACCTTGATGTCACGCGGGCAGGCATCGGTGCAGTTGAAGACGGTTCGGCAACGCCAGACACCGGACTTGTCGTTCAGGATATCGAGACGTTCGGCCCCACCCTGGTCCCGGCTGTCGTAGATGAACCGGTGGGCAGCGACAATTGCTGCCGGCCCGACGAACGACTCATTCGTCCAGGTAACCGGGCAGGATGTAGTGCAGGCCATGCACATGATGCATTTGGTAGTGTCGTCGAAGATTTCGCGTTCTTCGGCGCTTTGCAGCCGTTCGCGACCGGCGGGCGCCTGGTCGTCGTTGATCAGGAACGGCTTCATCTTCTGGAAATTTGCCCAGAATTGCCCCATGTCAATGACGAGATCCTTGATAACCCGGAAGCCCATCAGCGGCTCGATGGTCATCGAGTTGCCAACATCCTGGATTAGCAATTTGCAGGCAAGCGCGTTGTGGCCGTTAATCCGCATGGCATCGGAGCCGCAAACACCGTGGGCGCACGAGCGCCGGTAGGTCAGTGTGCCATCGTGCTGCCATTTGACCGAGTTCAGCGCATCCAATACGCGGTCGGTCGGCTGTGCCTCGACCGTATAGGTTTCGTAATGCGCCTTTGTATCGATCTCCGGGTTGAAGCGGAGAATCTTGAGAGATACCTGCATGGGTTCTATCCGCTCTAGTAGGTGCGCTCTTTCGGCTCGAACCGTGTGAGCACCACCGGCTTTTTCTTCAACTGAATGCCGCCGGACGTCCGGTAGGCCAGCGTGTGGGCCAGCCACTCTTCATCATCCCGATTGGGATAATCCTCACGCATATGCGCGCCACGGCTCTCGGTTCGGGCGATGGCGCCTTCGACGATCGCTTCGGAAACATCCAGCAGACTGCCAAGCTCGATCGCTTCGAGGAGATCAGTGTTGAAGATCTTGCCCTGGTCGTCGATCTTCACCTGGTTGTAGCGATCCCGCAGTTCAACAAGGTTCTCGCGCATGGTTTCGAGTAGCTCACCGGTGCGGAACACACTGGCGTTTGCCATCATGTTTTCCTGCAACTCGGCACGGATCAGGGCCGTGTTCTCACCGGTTTTGCGATCCAGGATATTGCTGATCTCGGCGCGCGCCCGGAAGTCTGGTTCCGGTGGCAGCGGTTCGAGTTCAGTCGTCTTGATCATTTCAGCGGCATGTTTGCCGGCTCGCCGGCCAAAGACGACGAGGTCAACCAGGCTGTTGGTTCCAAGTCGGTTCGCACCGTGGACCGAAACGCAGGCTACCTCGCCGGCAGCATACAGCCCCGGCATGACGGTGTTTTCTGCGTCGATCGTCACCCGGCCGTCAATGTCGGTCGGCAGCCCTCCCATGGCGTAGTGAGCCGTTGGCTGAATCGGAATGGGTGTTGTCACCGGGTCGATGCCGAGATAGGTCATGACGAAGTCTGTGATATCCGGCAGTTTCGCCTGGAGTGCTCCCGGCGGTAGATGAGTGAGATCGAGCAAGACATGATCTTCACCATTGATGCCGCGTCCCTCGCGGATCTCCTGCCAGATATAGCGAGAGACCATATCGCGCGGGGCAAGGTCTTTCAGCGTTGGGGCGTAGCGCTCCATGAACCGTTCGCCGCTGTCGTTGCGGAGAATGCCACCTTCACCGCGGGCACCTTCAGTCAGGAGAATGCCAAGCCGGTTGATGCCGGTCGGGTGGAACTGGAAGAACTCCATGTCTTCGAGCGGGATACCTCGACGGAAGGGGATAGCCATGCCGTCGCCAGTGTTGGACATTGCGTTTGATGTGATCTTGTAGGCGCGTCCACATCCGCCGGTCGCCATGATGACTGCCTTGGCGTGGAGCGTGTGAATCTCGCCGGTCGCAATCTCCAGCGCGACAATGCCGTTGCAGACGCCGTCCTCAGTAATGAGGAGATCGAGCATCTGGAACTCGTCGTAGAACTGGACCTGCTTCTTGATCGCCTGTTGGTAGAGGGTGTGCAGGATCATGTGGCCGGTCCGGTCAGCGCTGTAACATGCGCGGCGGACGGCCGCCTCCCCGAAGTTTCTGGTGTGGCCACCGAACCGGCGTTGGTCGATCTTGCCTTCCGGAGTGCGGTTGAACGGCAACCCCATGTGCTCCAGCTCGATCACTGCGTCGATAGCTTCGCGGGCGAGCACCTCGGCAGCGTCCTGGTCGACGATGTAATCGCCGCCCTTGACGGTGTCAAACATGTGCCAAATCCAGTGGTCTTCCTCGGTGTTGCCAAGGGCCGCACCGATTCCACCCTGAGCCGCACCGGTGTGAGACCGGACCGGGTGGAGTTTTGAGACGACCGCCACATCACAATTGTCGGCAAGTTGGGCAACTGCCATCAGGCCGGCACCGCCGCCGCCAACGATCAGAACATCGTGTCGATGGTACATTGCTAGCTCCCAGCTGCTACGACTTCATGCGCGGACGGATCAAAGTTCACAATGGCCATTGCACCAATAACAATGAACGTGATCGTGATCAACCAGAGCGCCGAGAAGGCGAATACGCGCCATCCCGGTCGACGAATGTAATCCTCAATGCCAACGCGTGCGCCGTTAACGCCATGCAACAACGCCAAGAAGAGGAGCATCATGTCGTAAACACGCCAGAACGGCGATTCCCAACGGTTGGCGACGAATTCGTAGTCGATGACATCGACGGTATTGATGACGTGCATGATGACAACGTGGCCGATCGCCAGGAATATCAGGGCAATCCCGCTGAGTCTGAAGAAGTACCAGGAGTACATCTCCAGACTGTTGCCGCCGCCCGGCCGGGCACGACCTCCACCACGACTTAGCATCGAACTGCCTCCCTCTGCCCTGTCCGGATTGTTGACATGCCGGATTGTGCAAACAGTTTCATTACAGGATCGCTCTCAACATCAGGAACGCCGTCGGAATGAATGTGACGAAGAATCCGATGACGACAGCCCAGAAGAGCTGTTTCTGGTAGAGCGCACCTCTGTCCCAGAAGTCAATGATGATAATGCGGATGCCGTTCAGTGCGTGGAAGTAGAGGGCAGCAACCAGGCCGACTTCCATCATGCGGAAGAAGGTGTTGTGGTAAATGAACAGAAGCTCGTCGAACGCTTCCGGTCCGTAGTTAATGACATAAATATCTGCGATGTGAATGAGAAGAAACAGGAGCACCCCGAGACCGGTTAGACGGTGGAGGGCCCAGGAGATCATCCCCTCGCGTCCCCGGTAAAAATTGAGCATCCTTCTCCTCCAGGATCATTTCAGACGTGGAAAGCTCGACCCCGCACATGCGTTCCCCCGCGCATGGACGGCCCGGTTACTCTAGGGCCGCAACCCCGAGAGTGTCAAGGTATCGAACATTCTCCCCCTGGCTGGGCTGCAAAGCCCAACCGTGCGCCTATTGTAGCGCACGATAGCGGGTATGCCAGCCAGGTGATTTGAGCCATTTGGCAGTCTGCTATACTGCTCGGGCTACCGGCATTTTCTGGGATTTCGTTTGCATCATCCACGATGTCCGGGCATCCGACCGACGATGCTGAAGGAGAACTTGTGCCAATTTCGCACGACCAGCTGGATGCGATTCGTGCAGCAGCCACTGCCCGCGTCGATGCAACTGCTGACCTTGCCATGGATATCTGCGCCATACCTGCACCGTCCTGGGATGAGGGAGATCGCGCACGCAATATCGCTGATCTGCTTACGCAACGGGGCTATGAAGCAGAAATTGACGATGTCGACAATGTCTACGCAACCCGCGGCAACAAACCCGGAAAGTCGTTGATGTTGCTGGCGCACACCGATACTGTGTTCCCGCGAGATACGCCGCTCAATGTACGCCGCGAAGGCAACCGGCTTTTCGGGCCAGGGATAGGCGACAACAGTCTCGCCGTTGCCGCGATGCTCTCTACCATTGACGTGCTCGATGAACTGGGGCTGGAGACAACTGCCAACATTCGCGTCGTGGCCAACGTTGGCGAAGAGGGCCTGGGCAACCTGCGGGGAGCCTGGCGTGCGCTGGAACGATTTGGTGACGAGACTGGCGCAGTTGTTGCCATTGAAGGGCACAAGGTTGGCCGGGCGACCCACATCGGTGTAGGTTCGAAACGCTGGAAGGTCTCCGTGCATGGACCCGGTGGCCACTCCTGGGGCGCGTTTGGCGACCCAAGCGCGATCCACGGTTTGGGCAGGATCATCGCAGCCATTGGCGACCTGACGGTACCTACCGAACCGAAGACATCGTTCAACGTAGGCATGATCGACGGCGGAACATCGATCAATACGATAGCCCCTCTGGCATCAGCAATGATTGACATGCGGTCGGTCGACCCCGGAGCGCTCGATCAGCTCGCAGAGCAGGTGCAGACGATCATCGAAACCCGCGTTGGCGAGGGACTGACGACAGAGGTCGAAGTCCTGGGTGAACGTCCTGCCGGCGCGACCTCTCGTGACCATCAGATCGTGCATCTGCTTGAAGACGTCCATCAGTGGTTGGGGCTGGAGACCATTCATGAAGCCTCGAGCACCGATGCGAACGTCCCGATCAGCATGGGCATCCCGGCAATCTGCGTTGGTGTTTCACGCGGTGGGCGCGTGCATACTGTTGAAGAGTACGTCGATATCGAACCGATTGCGGACGGGCTTGCCCAACTGGTTCGATACACGATAGACCTCACCGAACTGATTTCCACGACGGCTAGCTAAGAGGAACCGGAAAACGATGAGCCAGGTGTTCGTAGCGCTCGACCTCGAAGCAACCGGAATGGATCCGGCTCGCGATGAAATCATCGAGATTGGTGCCGTCAAGTTCCGCGATGGCCGGATTATTGGCGAGTTTGAGTCGGTCATCCGCCCTCGTGGGAACCTCTCCTTCGACATCCAGCAACTGACCGGTCTTTCCAACAATGACCTTCGGGAAGCGCCACGGTTCGCCGTGGTTGCTCCAAAACTTCGTGAATTCATCCGGAATGCACCGATAGTTGGCCAGTCTATCGGCTTTGACCTGGACATGCTCCGGGCGGGTGGACTTGGCTTCAGCAACCACAGCTATGACACGTTTGAAATGGCAACGGTGCTCCTTCCGCAACTGCCAACCTACGACCTGGGAACGATTGCCGCCGCGCTCGGCGTGCCACCATCCAGCAAGCACCGGGCGATGGCAGATGCTGAAACGTCGATGCACGTATTCAACAAATTGGTCGAGCGTATCGAGGCGTTTGACGACCAGACGCTGGAGCGCATGGTCAATCTCACCAGGACCTCGCAGTCGAGCCTGAGCCACCTGTTTGGTTCTCTGCTCCGCGAGCGAAGGGGCGACGTCGATGATTTCGGCGGGAACTCGATCGGTGCAGCACTCCTCGCCCAGCTTGGATCATCGCCGGCGTCCGGCCCGGAAGCGGCGTTTCTGGTTGCCCGCCAGCGTCCTGCCCGGCTTGAACCAACAACCTCGACAGCTGACATTCCGCTGAGCGCGCTCGATGCGGCACTTGCTCCGGATGGTCCCTTTTCAGTCTCGATGTCTGGCTACGAAGAGCGCCCGCAACAACTTGAGATGATGCTCCAGGTCGCCCAAACCCTGAACCATGGCGGTCAGGCATTGATCGAAGCAGGAACAGGGACCGGGAAATCGCTCGGGTATCTGCTGCCGGCGGCGCTGCATGCAGTCGAGCATGGTACCCCTGTTGTCGTCTCTACCGCAACGATTGCCCTGCAGGACCAGTTGATCCGAAAGGATGTGCCGGCACTTCGTGAGGCTGCACGTGCGATGCAAGCGATTGACCCCGACTCGCCAATTGCTGCCCTCGATGACCTGAAGGTTTCAGTGCTGAAAGGCAGGGCGAACTATCTCTGTCTGCGCCGCTGGTTTCTTTCTCAGCGCGAACCGGTTGCAGATGCAGCTCAGGCACAGATGTATGCCAAGGTGACCGCCTGGCTGCAATCGACAGAAACCGGTGACCGGGCGGAACTGCGTCTTTCCCAGGATGAGCAGCGACACTGGCCATCACTGGCTGAAGAGGAAGGCTCTTGCATTCCCGCACAATGCCTCTTCCATCGCCGGAATCAGTGCTTCCTCTTCCGCGCACGTGCGCAAGCAGACGCGTCCCACATTGTGATTGTCAATCATTCGCTACTGTTGACTGACCTGATGCGTGGAAGTTCGGTCCTTCCCGGCTATCAGCACCTGATCATCGATGAAGCCCACCATCTCGAAAGTGAAGCGACCAACCAGGCGGGATTCTCGGTAAGCCGTACCCAGGCCGTCGATTGGGTTCGCCGTGCGGTTCGCGATGAACCGACGCTTGGAGTCGGCGGAGCGATTGGATTGACCTTCCGGGTGCTCGCATCAACGCCGTCACCTGAAGCCAGGTCAGCCTCAGTCGCCCTGCAGCCGGCAATGCAAAAGGGCAGGGACGCGGCCATTGATGCCGAACATGCGATTGACCGCGTGTTCCGGACGCTTGGCGAGTTCGTAGAACGTCACGACAATATCGCTACCGGCTATGAACGACGGGTCAGACTTACCTACGCGCTACGGGCAAATCCCGATTGGTCGCAGATTGAGATCGAGTGGGATCAGGCGGCCCAGCCGGTCGGTGTGCTGATCGAAATGCTCCGGATGTTTGTCTCGGAAGTCGAAGGCGTTTCAGAAGAAGACCTGCCAACCCGCGCCGAGATTCTGACCGAACTGGAACTGGTCGAGTCGCAATTGATCATGTTGCGCGAGCGCATGTTTGAGATTGTTTCCGAGTCTGGCGACCATCTGATTTCCTGGCTTTCGCGGCATCAGACCAGCGGCGAAACGAGCATGCACGCTGTTCCGCTGCATGTTGCAGACCTGTTGCAGGATCAGCTGTACCGGCGCAGTGGCAGTGTCGTGTTGACGTCGGCAACGATGACGACAGACAACACCTTCAATTACATCCGGGACCGGTTGGGGCTGGAAGATGCTGATGAACTGGCCGTTCCGTCGCCATTCGACTATGCGAAATCAACGTTGCTGGCCGTGGTGAACGAT
Source organism: uncultured Thermomicrobiales bacterium (assembly GCA_964601285.1). Classification (GTDB taxonomy): domain Bacteria; phylum Chloroflexota; class Chloroflexia; order Thermomicrobiales; family CFX8; genus CAYWXR01. The sequence goes on from CAZRNC010000027.1 coordinate 8,646, forward strand.
GTGCCGGAGCCAAACCAGCCCGGACACCAGAAAGCCGTTCAACGGGCAATTCTCGAATCGGTGCGGGCATCCGGTGGGCGAGCGATGGTGCTGTTCACCTCGCACAATGCGCTGCAAACAGCCTACCGCGCGGTCAAACATGATCTGGAACGGGACGGTATTCTGGTGCTGGGGCAGCGCATCGACGGCTCGCCTCGTCAACTGGTCGAGCGCTTGATGAACACTCCCAAGACCGTCGTTTTTGGCACCAACTCGTTCTGGGAAGGTGTGGACATTTCCGGTGAAGCGCTTAGTCTCCTGCTCATTACCCGGCTGCCGTTTTCCGTTCCGTCGGACCCGGTGTTTGCGGCACGGAGTGAACTGTTCGAGCAACCGTTTATTGACTATGCCGTGCCGCAGGCTATTCTCCGATTCAAGCAGGGCTTTGGCCGGCTGATTCGAAGCGCCGAGGACCGGGGAGCCTGCGTTGTGCTGGACCGGCGTGTGGTGAGCCGGCGCTATGGTGAGTCTTTTGTGACATCGCTTCCGGAGTGTGAGTATCTGGTAGCGGATACAGACAATGTTGCATCGGCAATCGGCGATTGGCTCGGTTAATTTCGGGCTTCAATTGGGTGAAAGGGGACTGAACATGGTCGACACGCGACAAGGCGCAACGCCGGATCGTAACCTGGCGCTGGAGCTGGTGCGGGCAACTGAGGTTGCGGCAATGGCGGCATCCAGATGGGTGGGTCGTGGAGACAAGAATGCGGCCGACCAGGCTGCGGTCGACGGCTTGCGGACTGTGCTGGGAACGGTCTCCATGGATGGTGTCGTTGTCATCGGCGAAGGCGAAAAGGACGAAGCGCCGATGCTCTATATCGGCGAGCAGGTTGGCTCCGGTGTCGAACCGAAAGTGGACATTGCAGTCGATCCGATTGACGGCACAACGCTCACGGCAAACGGCATGCCAAATGCGATCTCGGTTGTGGCGCTTGCCGAGCGTGATTCCATGTACTACCCGCCACACATTGCCTACATGGAGAAAGTTGCTACCGGGCCGGATGCTGCTCATGTCATCGATATCGAAGCCGGCATCACGGAGAACATCAGACGTGTAGCCGAGGCCAAGGGAATGGCCATATGCGATCTGACCGCGGTCATTCTCAGCCGTCCCCGCCATGACGATATGGTTCGGGAAATTCGCGAAACCGGCGCACGTATCCGGATGATTTCCGATGGAGATATCGCCGGAGCGATGATGGCAGCACTCGATGGCACTGGCATCGACGTGTTGTTTGGTATCGGTGGTTCGCCTGAGGCAGTGCTTGCCGCGTGCGCACTGAAGAGCATGGGCGGCAACATGCAGTGCCGGCTCTGGCCGCGCAACGATGAGGAGTGGGAGATCGTTCGCGAATACGGAATGGACACGAAACGAGTTCTTGGGATGGACGACCTGGTTAACTCGGACAACGTGTTCTTCGTGGCAACCGGCATTACTGATGGAGACTTGCTCTCCGGAGTGCGTTATGATGGAGAGTACATCCACACTGAATCGCTGGTGATGCGTTCGAAATCGGGCACGATCCGGCGCGTACAGGCACAGCACCAGGTACGCAAGCTGGAGCAGTATTCCGCTGTAGAGTTTGACTAGCACTAAAACATACTGTACACTGGGGGCGCGTGCATTTGCGTGCGCCTCTACCCCGCCCAAAAACATAGATCGTTCTGAACATTGCGTTCGGTTTCACATCTTGAACCAGAATCCCGCATGATCGAAGTACTCATGAATCCAGCATTCAGTTCCAAATTAGTGTGTTCATGTCCGGCATGTATCCGGACCGCCAGCGCCGCGATGGCGTGTATTACAGACGGTGGTGTATGACATCTCAAATTCCATCCGAGGGTGACGGAAACGAAAAGGTTGATTCGGCAGAGACAACCGAAGCAGTTGTTGAAACGAAGAAACCCCGCCAGACGCGGCGCCGCACGACAAAGAGTGCCACCGCAGTGGCTGAACCGGAAGTCGCGTCCGTTGCTCCTGACACCGCTGAAGCACCCGCCGAAGAAGCGCCGGCCCCGCGCAGGCGCACCAGGCGCGCTGCAGCAGCGGCTGAGCCAGTAGCAGAACAACCCGCACCCGAGGCAACCCAATCAGAAACAACTGAATCAGCAGAACCGGCCGCACCTGTGGCTACGCCTGAGCCTGCTCCAGCCAGCGAGGCAGCACCGGTGGAAACTGCTCCAGTTGCCGAAGCTCCGGCCGAAACACCGGCTGCAGAAACTCCCGAACCTCCACAGCAGCAACCACGCCGGCAACAGCAATCTCAGAACGGCGCATCCCGCCAGCAGGGTCGTCAGCAGCGCCGGCCGAACCGTGAGCGTCAACAGGAGTTCACCCGGTCGCCGGAACCAGCACCTGGCGTGAACGTCTCCCAATTGTTGGAGATGACCCGCGCAGAACTGATCGAACTTGCGACTGAGATGGAAGTCCAGCACCCGATGCGTTTCCGCCGGGCGGAAGATCTTGCTGCCCAGGTGCTACGCGCCCAGGCGGAACGATCCGGCTTCAAGTTCGGTGAAGGTGTTCTGGACATCATCGAAGACGGATTTGGCTTCCTCCGGGGCGAACGGTATCTTCCTGGTCCGGACGATGTCTATGTGTCCCAGTCCCAAATCCGGCGGTTCGGGTTGCGCCCCGGCGACAAGGTTGCTGGCGTTATCCGTCCACCGAAGGACAACGAGAAGTACCACTCGCTGCTTCGCGTCGAATCGGTCAACGGCATTGATCCGGAATCTGCACGGCGGCGACCGAGTTTCGACACGCTGACCCCGATCTTCCCGCACGAGCAACTTGCGTTGGAGACGCAATCCAATGTGCTTTCCACCCGATTGCTTGACCTGGTTGCTCCGATTGGCCGTGGACAGCGTGGCCTGATCGTTGCACCGCCGAAGGTCGGCAAGACGATCCTGCTCAAGTCGATCGCCAACGGCATTACCGCGAACTATGACGACGTGCATCTGATGGTCTGCCTGATCGGTGAGCGGCCGGAAGAAGTGACCGACATGAAGCGCTCGGTCGACGGTGAGGTTGTTTCCTCAACGTTTGATGAGCCGATCGAGGATCACACCAAGGTCGCCGAGATGGCGCTGGAACGCGCCAAGCGCCTGGTCGAAGGTGGTCGCGATGTTGTCATTCTGCTTGACTCGATTACCCGGCTGGCACGCGCCTACAACCTGGCTGTCCCGCCAAGCGGCCGGACGCTCTCCGGTGGTATTGACCCCGTTGCACTCTATCCTCCGAAGCGCTTCTTCGGTGCAGCTCGCAACATCGAAGGCGGCGGTAGCCTGACAATCATCTCCACCTGCCTGGTCGATACCGGCTCCCGGATGGATGACGTCATCTATGAGGAGTTCAAGGGAACCGGCAACATGGAGCTCCACCTGGATCGTAAGCTGGCCGAGCGCCGGATCTATCCTGCCATCGATATCCAGCGGTCCGGAACGCGACGTGAAGAACTGCTGCTCGACGACAATACGCTGCGGCATGTCTACACCATGCGCCGGATGGTCTCGATGCTTGGTGGTTCCGAAGGTACGGAGCTATTGCTCGGCCGCCTGAGCAAGACCGAGCACAATCCGGAGTTCCTGGTAACGCTCAGCAAGGACGTCTAGCCGGAACTCGTTCACCATTCAAATTGCGAAACAAGGGCGCCCGGAGACGGGCGCTTTTGCTACCTATTCTGCCGGTTGGTTTGCCAGCATCGCGAAGTAGCGGGCGATTTCGTCGACCTCGAACTCCGGCAGTACAGCGGGCTGACTGCCGCTGATTGCGTCAACTCTGGATCCCGGCTCGCCCAACCGGCCGATGGTTGCGCACGGAACACCGTTGGCCATTAGATGATCCATGGCGAGCGTGGCAGTGTCTTCAGAAACGATGGCCAGCAGCGCACCGCTGGCGATGAGCCCGAAGGGATCGAGTCCCAACGCTGCGCAAATCTGTCGAGTCTCCGGATAGACCGGAATCAGGTCGAGGTCGACTTGCAGACTGTACCCAGATGCCGCACCGAGTTCGCGCACTGCAGTTGCGATGCCGCCTTCGGTGGGATCGTGCATCGCTCGGATCGTTGCGCCGGATGCACGGAGTAGGCTTGCTGCATGGACGACCGAGATGCCTGGATCATGCAGGAATCCCGCGGCCCGCTCCCGGTCCAGTGGATTCATTGAGCCGAGTTGATCTGCAGCCTCACGGGCCAGCAGCGACGTTCCTTCGATTGCGATGCCCTTGCAGAGCAGAATAACGTCGCCCTGCTGTGCGTTTCCAGGATCAATCAGCGCGTCGTATGTCGTTTCGCCAAGCATGGAACCGATCAGGATGGGCCGGTCGAGGCCGATTGTGATTTCGGTGTGCCCACCAATCAGGGTGATGCTCAACTCCCGGCAGGCTCGTTCCAGCGAGGCAAAGAGGTCAGTCACCAGCGCAGGGGTTGTGGAATGTTCCGGCAACAACGCAGTGACCATCAACCAGCGCGGTGTTCCGCCCAAACAGGCGATGTCGTTGGCGTTGACGTTCACCAGATACCAGCCGGCATCGTCGGTTGCGAACGTGATCGGGTCGCTCTTGACGATCAGCACGCCGGACCCCGTGTCGATTGCTGCTGCATCGGTTCCAACCCGTGGGCCAATCAGAACCCGCGGGTCCTTCACCTGTACCCGTGAGAGCACTGCTGCCAGCAGATCCGGTGGCAGTTTGCCGGCCGGCAGGATCGTCGTGTCGTTATCCAAGGTACATCCCCATCTGGATGCCGGCGGTGATCATCGGATGGTCATCCGGAACCACACGTGGGCCGGTTGCGGCCAGCGAAAGCGGACTGGTGACGATTTCCAGCCCGTGTATCCCGACGACAACACTTCCTTCGTCGTTCGCGACGGTCTGGATCGCTTTTGCACCTAGTTGGGTTGCCAGCGCCCGGTCAAACGGCGTTGGCGAACCTCCGCGCTGCAAGTGTCCGAGAACCAGCGAACGAACCTCTTGCTCCAACGTAGCGTCGAGCACCGCTTCAAGATGACTTGTCACCCCGCCAAGCCGCCAGCGATGCGTTTCGCCAGTCGTTGAACGAAAGACCGTGCCGCCGTCTGGTGATTTGACGCCCTCTGCCACGACAGCAATCGTGAACTGGTGACCGTGCTTGCGACGTGTAGCGACGGCGTCCACAATCCCGTCGATGGTGTACTCACGTTCCGGAATGAGCGTGACATCGGCACCACCGGTGACTCCGGCATAGAGCGCGATCCAGCCTGCCGTTCGGCCCATTGCCTCGACAAGTAGCACGCGATGATGTGATTCAGCAGTGGTGTGCAAGCGATCGACTGCGTCGGTTACGACCGAAACTGCCGAATCAAACCCGATTGCGTAATCGGTTCCATGCACATCGTTGTCAATTGTCTTGGGAATTCCCACCACCGGAATGCCGTAGCGATCACCAAACATACCGGCGAGTAGCAAGGTGCCGTCGCCGCCGATGACAATCAGCGTATCTGCCCCGATCGACTGAAAGTTCTGCCAGGCGATATCACTGGCGTCGACCGGTTCGGACGCCGGGTCATCGTCCGGTAGGTAGCGAAATGGGTTAGTCCGGTTTGAAGAGCCGAGAATGGTCCCGCCGACGCGCAAGATTCCGCGGACAGATGCCGGTACGAGCGGAACGGTTTCGTTGCCGATCAGCCCTTCGAATCCATTGCGAATGCCAACAACCTCGAAGCCAAAATGGTTGACAGCGATGCGGGTTACTGCCCGGATGGCTGCGTTGAGTCCCGGACAGTCGCCGCCGCCGGTCATAATCGCAATTTTTCTGGAGCTCACGCCATATCCGTCCTCAACCGGAACCTCGGCGAGAGCCGGTCCGGACAATTGCTATAATCGGCCCCGGGCCACCAGCCCGGAACCACGATTGTACAGGAAGCATTGGCGAATCCCTGCCAGCGCCACGGTGGAGGAACTACGACATTGACTGGATCACCAACCGAGAGCACCCGCCGGTACGTTGAGGAGATTGCCGACCAGGAGGACGACTTCGACCGTTGGTATGTCGATGTCATCAAACGCGCCGAGCTGGCCGATGATGCACCGGTCCGCGGGTGCAAGATCGTGCGTCCGTATGGCTACGCCCTTTGGGAGAACATGCAGGCTGCGCTCGACCGGCGGATCAAGGCGACCGGTGTGCAGAATGCCTACTTCCCGATGTTGATTCCGGAAAGCATGCTCCAGCAGGAAGCTGACCATATCGAAGGTTTCGCGCCGGAGGTTGCCTGGGTAACGCATGGCGGCAACGATGAACTCGAGGAACGCCTGGCGATTCGTCCGACGTCTGAAGCGATCATCTGCGGGAGCTACTCTCGCTGGGTGCAGTCCTATCGGGACCTGCCGATCCTTATCAACCAATGGTGCTCGGTGTTGCGCTGGGAAGACCGTCCACGAGCGTTCCTGCGGACATCCGAGTTTCTCTGGCAGGAGGGGCACACATGCCACGCAAGCGCTGAGGAGGCCGAAGCCCGCGCCCGCCAGATGCTGGCCGTTTATCAGGAATTTGTTGAGACCGAGCTTGCAATTCCGGTGATTCCTGGAGAAAAGAGCGAATCGGAGAAGTTCGCCGGCGCGCTGCGTACCTACACCATCGAAGCAATGATGGGCGGCAAGAACTGGGCGCTACAGTCTGGCACGTCGCATAACCTCGGCGACCACTTTGGCAAGGTCTTTGACATCAATTTCCTCGACCGCGACGGCGAGCGAAAGTTCGCATTCAACACCAGCTTCGGGTTGAGCCATCGAACTGTCGGTGCGATTGTTATGGTGCATGGAGACAGCAATGGTCTCAAACTTCCGCCACGAGTAGCACCAATCCAGGCAGTCATCATCCCGATCTGGCGCAAGGAGCCGGAACGCGAGGTTGTCGAGGACTACGTTACCCGGATCAAGACAACGCTCGGTAGTGATGTGCGGATGCATGTCGATAGTCGCGACGACAAGCGGCCTGGGTGGAAGTTCAGCGAGTGGGAACTGAAGGGCGTGCCAATCCGGATTGAGGCCGGTCCGCGCGATGTCGAGAGCGAACAGGTGATGGTCGTGCGCCGTGATACCGGCGAGAAGCAGAGCGTTGCACTGGTTGA
>CAZRNC010000028.1:0-4252 GCA_964601285.1 uncultured Thermomicrobiales bacterium
ACGAGGACATTCCGATAGGGTTCGAGCCAGGTTCCGAATTCTCGGAGGTCACTCGCCATATACGTCCCGCCTCAGTTGGTAGGCCGACCTGCTCCGGCATGCTAGCATCGCCGGGGAAATCGATCATAGAGAGGGTACAGGAGTGAACGAGAATCTGCTGCAACAAATCGACAAACACATCGATGAACACCTGGATAGCTACCTTGAGGACCTGAAGCACCTCTGCCGTTTCCAGAGTGTGGCGGCCCAATCCCTGCAAATTGACGAAACGGCCGAGGCAACCCGAGAACTCCTTGAGAAGTACGGTGTCGCGGCGACGGTGATGCCAACCAACCGCTTCCCGGTTGTCTACGGTGAAGCCGCACTCAACGCCGGCAAGACCTTGCTGCTCTACAACCACTACGACGTCCAACCGGCCGAGCCGCTTGAATTGTGGGATTCCGATCCGTTCGACCCGGAAATCCGCGATGGCGCGATCTTCGGACGTGGCGTTGGTGACGATAAAGGGCACATCATCTGCCGACTGGCGGCCATAGATGCCGTCAACGCCATCACCGGCGGACTGCCTTGCGGGATCAAGTTCCTGATTGAAGGCGAAGAGGAGATCGGCTCCGGCAGCCTCGATGCATTCATCGCGGACAATGTCGACCTGCTCAAGGCGGATGGCTGTCTCTGGGAGTTCGGCGGAGTTGACTACGATGGCCGGCCGCAGATCTTCGCCGGCATGCGTGGCGATCTCTATGTCGAGTTGCGGGCTCGCACCGCGTCCCGGGATGCTCACTCCGGAATGGGCGGATCGATGTTCGCCAACGCTGCCTGGCGGCTCACCTGGGCGCTTGCGACGCTCAAAGGCCAGGATGAGCGCATCCTCATTCCCGGCTGGTACGACGACGTTCGTGAGGCCAGCGAGCGAGACCTTGAACTGCTAGATGCGTTGCCTTCAAACGAGGATCGTATCCAGCGAGCCTTCGACCTCAAGGGTTTCCTCAATAACGCGACCGGCCTGGAACTGAAGCGACGGTCGCTCTTCGAGCCAACCTGCACCATCTCCGGCCTGTCAAGCGGCTACCAGGGACCAGGCTCCAAGACGGTGATGCCGGCTGAGGCGATGGCCAAGGTCGATTTCCGGCTCGTGCCGAACCAGAGCGCCGACGACCTGATCGGGAAACTCCGCAAGCACCTCGTGGATCAGGGCTTCGACGATATCGAAGTCATTCAGCATGGAGGCTACGACGCTGCACGGGTCGATCCGGATGCGCCGTTTGTCCAGATGGTGGCTGACACCGGTTGGGACGTTTACGATCGCCCGGTTTCATTGCATCCCACCAGCGGCGGCTCCGGCCCGATGGCGTCATTTGTCCGGCGTTTGGGCATGCCGATCGCCAACGTCGGTATCGGCCATCCGGATTCCAACGTCCATGCTCCGAACGAACACGTCCTGATCGAGGAGTTCAGACGCGGCATCAAGCAGACGGCGCGGGTCTATCTGCGTATGAACGACCTGCCGGACTAGACTGGACCGCCGGGAGGCACGATGACTGCAACCAACCGATCCAATCGCGAATGGGTCCAACGGGTCAGGAGTGTGCAGAAACGTGCCTTCCGGCAGGAAGAGGGTGTCTGCTTCGTCGAGGGCATCCGCCAGGTCATCGCAGCCCGTGAAGGTGGCTGGCCGCTGGAAGTGCTGCTGATCGAACCCGCCAGGTTGCGAAGTGACGTCGCCTGGCATGAGATCGAGCGAAGCGATGCTCCGGTAGTTGAACTTTCATCGCGCGACTTCGAGCGGATATCTTCGCGCGACAACCCTACCGGCATCGCAGCCATCATCAACTGGCGTCCGATGAGGATCAACGATCTGTCATCAAACGGCAAACTTTATGTCATTTCTGACGAGATCTCCGATGCCGGCAATTTGGGCACGCTAATGCGTACCTGCGATGCATTTGGTGTTTCCGGGCTGATCGTTCAGGGCGGTGCCGACCCATCCCATCCTGCTAGTCTTCGATCCAGCCTGGGAACAGCGTTCAGACTTCCGATTGCTACTATCAACTCGCTGGATGAGGCTTTTGCCTGGTGCCGGAACAACGGAATTAGCATCGTCGCCACATCCGCTCGCACTTCTTCCCAGCTCCACCAGGCAGAGCTGGGAGCAAATCCGGTTGCAATCGTTCTCGGCAACGAGGGTCGCGGCCTCTCCGCCGAGACCATCGACCGTTGCGACACAACCGTCCGCATCCCGATGGCCGGCACCGCGACCTCACTCAATGTCGGCGTCGCTGCCGGGATCATCCTCTACGAAGCGACTCGCCAAACTCTTTAGCCGCACAGTAATAGCTCGTCACAATCCAACCGACCTCCAGACCGGGAGAATCGACCGGGTACTCCGGGCGCATGGTCCCGACGCGGATTGGACTTTTCGGACCTTGCCGCCGTGTCATGGAGGAATAGACTCTGAGAGTAGCGTTGACCCGCTCCGGAATCCTATCCGGCAAGCTGGACATCAAGCGTTCAACGAAGGGTAAGCCGGCTTCAATGGGGAAGCGCGTACTGCTGATAGATGATGATCCGCTGTTCATTCGTGCACTCAGTGCAACCCTGACCAACCAGGTCGACCTGCGTGTCGTCTCGGTTGCCGATGATGTGGTGCGAATCACCGCCGAATGGCGGCCAAACCTGGTGCTTCTCGATGTCCACATCGCACCCGGGGATTCGTTCCGGATGCTCGATGAACTGACCCATGGGTGTCACGAGCAGCGCATGTCGGTACTCTGCCTGTCGCGCGGTGCCGGATCAACAACCCGAATTCAACGCTACGGTGAAACAGTCTTTGGCACACTCAACCGCACTGCGACACGCAATCAGATTGCCGAAGCGGTTCTGCTGGCTCTCGAATGCCGGGAGATGGCTGCAGCCTGATCAGGGACTGTTGTTCATCCCGGCAACGCCAGCTTCCCAGACAACCGATCCGACTCGTGACATGACCTCATAGACCAAGTCTTCACGCACATGCTCAGTCAGCACGACTGCCACAACCGGACCAGACGGTGTCGAGATTATGCCGGCATCGTTGACAACGCCATCCGGAAGATAGCCAGTCTTGTGCGCCAGTGCACCATCCGGAACACCCAGCGAAAGCCCACCGAAAATGAGCTGGTTTTCCAGCAGGTTCATCATCATGCGGCTGGCGTCCTCGCTGACTGCCTGGCCATTGAGAATGAGCAGCAGCAACTGGGCGACTGCACGTGCGGTAACGACGTTGTAGGAGATGTCGGCACGCATCGTTAGCGGAGTGCTGAATCCTTGATACTGGGCATTGGCAGACATCGGTGATAGAACGTCCGGGACCGGGAACCCTGATCCCTCTTCGTCAACCGTTTGCTCGTCTTCCGGTGGAGCAACCTCTTCGGGTTCGTCAACCTGTTCCCCTTCAAACTGCTCCAACTCCTCTTCGTGCTCTTCTTCGGGAATTGGCGCTTCTTCGGGCAACGGCTCTTCTTCGGGAGCTGGCTCTTCCTCAACTGGCTCTTCTTCCTCGACTGGTGGGTAGAGGACAGGACGCTGAACGAGTGGTGACCAGCGAATCTCGATTCCGTGTAGTCCGTAGTAGTTCATCGTGTAGTTGACGTTGGCCGATCCCACGAGATCGAGCAGCGCGTATGAGGCGACGTTGCTGGAGAGGGTGATCATCAGGGACAGCAGCGTCTCTACGCTGTAGTAGTTCCCAACCGCTTCCCAGCCCAGATTATCCGGACCTTCCACCAGGAAGCCGTCGACGATCAACACACCATCGTCCAGGGAGAACCGGCCATCGCTGATCTGCCGGAAAACTTCGACCATGACCGCCAGTTTGTAGATACTGGCTGCTTCCATGCTCTCATCGGGAGACGATTCATAGAAGACCGTGCCATCTCCGGTCGCCAGCACGATGCCAAAAACACCGTCGTAAGCTGCCACCAGTTCGTCAATCGACGGCGCGACATCCTCATGTCGGAAGATCAGCGGTTCTGGTTCGGGTTCATGCTCCGGTTCGTCGACAACCTCAATCGGTTCCGGTTCTACCGGCTCTTCGTCCTGCTCTTCCGGCTCGGCTGTCGGTTCAACTGGTTCCTCGGTCGGATCGGGCTCTTCCGCCTCTTCAATATGTTCAACCGTAGGTTCGTCAGTGGGTTCGGCAGCAGAGTCCACTGCGGTTGTCGCCGTTGGCACAGATGTCGGGGTGACCGTCGGCGGCGGACCGTTGCCTTCAACAACA
>CAZRNC010000028.1:4262-15661 GCA_964601285.1 uncultured Thermomicrobiales bacterium
CGACATCCTCATGCCGGAAGATCAGTGGTTCGGGTTCCGGTTCGTCGACAACCTCAATCGGTTCCGGTTCTACCGGATCATCATCCTGCTCTTCCGGCTCGGCAGTCGGTTCGACGGGAATCTCGGTCGGATCAGCCTCTTCAACGTCTTCCGGCTCGTCGAGAGGTTCAACGACAGGCTCATCTGTGGGATCAGCAACAGGGTCCGGTGTGGTTGTCGCGGTTGGTACAACAGTCGGTGTGTTCGTCGGCTGCGGACCGTTGCCTTCAACAACAGTTTCCAACCCGGAACAGGATGACAGCAGCAGAGCTAACACGAGCAAGAACGAAACAGGGCTAAGGAAACGCTTCACAAACACCACCCCCGGGAACAGAAAACCTGGCCAACCAGATCACGGACGGTTGGCCCGGGCAATCCTAACACCACCCTGAAAACCGGTATCAGGTTTGGAGTTACGCAAGAGACTGGGCCATACTCACATGTCGCCACGTCGCAGGGAACGTGGCCGCGTACATGAAGGAAACCGGAAGATGGTCGCACAGGCCACTGAACTCATCCAATATCGCAGCCTGGTTGCCAATCTGGTGACCAAGGATCTCAAGGTTCGCTACAAGAACTCCGTTCTTGGCTACTTCTGGTCACTGCTCAATCCGTTGCTCATGATGCTGGTGTTCACCTTCGTCTTTACCCAGTTGATCGGCATCGGCGACACGATTCCAAATTTCCCGGTCTTCGTGCTGACTGGCCTGCTCTCCTGGAACTGGACCGCAAACAGCGTGATTGGTGGCACACGGGCAATTACCGACAACGCCCCGATCATCAACAAAGTCTATTTCCCGAGAATGCTCCTGCCGGTTTCGGTGGTCGTCTCCAACATGATCCACTACCTGCTTGCGCTTCCAGTGCTATTCGTGTTCATGTTTGCGTTTGGCGTCGGGTTCTCGCCGTGGATTCTCTACTTGCCGGTAATCATCTTCGTGCAAATGATCTTTTTGATTGCGCTGGTGCTGATCCTCTCGGCGATGCACGTCTACTTCCGGGATACGATCGTACTGGTAGAAGTTGGCGTGACCGCCTGGTTCTTCATGACACCGATTTTTTACCGGGTGGAGGACGTTGTGCCGGATCTGGTGCAGTGGATGTACTGGTTAAACCCGATGGCCTCGATCATCGCTGAACTCCACACCGTGCTCTACCATGGCAGCGTGCCGGATCCGCTCTTCATGGCGCGCACACTTGTAACATCACTGGTCTTGCTGGCCATCGGCTGGACGCTCTTCAACAGAGTCAGCAAACACATTGGAGAGCATCTGTAGTGCAGCGCAACGGCCACAAACCAGGTGAATATGCCATTGAGTTTCGCGACGTTTCGCGGCGCTTTGTGTTGCGTCACGAACCGCGGACATCGTTCCAGGATCTGTTTGTCGGACTAATCCGCTCGCGTGGCATCGCCGAGGAGTTCTGGGCAGTTCGGGATGTTTCGTTCGGTGTGCGCCGGGGTGAGACCCTCGGGCTGGTAGGACGGAATGGTGCCGGGAAGAGCACGCTCCTGAAACTTGTCACCCGGGTGCTCGAACCTTCGAGCGGATCGGTGACCGTCAACGGACGTTCCTACGCGATGCTCGAATTGGGCGCGGGGTTTCACCCGGAGCTTTCCGGACGGGACAACGTCTTCCTGAACGGTAGCCTCTACGGATTCAGCCGCAAGGAGATGGCCAGCAAATACGACCGGATTGTTGCCTTTTCCGAACTTGAACGGTTCATTGACACGCCGGTCAAGCACTATTCGTCGGGAATGTTTGCCCGGTTGGCATTCGGTATTGCTGTCTCGATGGAGCCGGAAATTCTGGTGATCGACGAGGTTCTGGCCGTCGGCGACTCCTCGTTTCAGGAAAAGTGCCTACGTGCGCTGGAAGATCTTAAGGGCCGCGGGACGACCATTCTGTTTGTCTCCCATGATGCCGAAACGGTCAGGTCATTTTGCGACCGTGCAGCCCTGATGGTAGACGGGCACATGATCGATATTGGCCCATCTGGCGACGTGGTCGATCACTACCACCGGCTGATGATGACCCGCGCTCCACGCTTTAGCCTGCTCCGTGTCCGGGCGCTGGATGCAGACGGGCAACCAGTAGACGAAATACCCTCAGGCGAGTGCCTGTCGCTTGAAGCGCTGCTCACCGCACCGCCAGACGTAGATACGAGCATGCTGACACTGCAAATCACCATCGAGCGGCCAGACGGCGACAAACTCTGGGAAACACGGGCGCAACTGCCCAGCGAACTTCCGGTCAACGGAGTAACCGGGAGCCACCGCTCCGACGAACAACCGGACACCAGAGTGGCAAGGATGACGATCCCGGACTTCCCGATCACCTCCGGATCGATCCGGCTCAGTGGATCGCTCTACGACACCAGCACGCCAGAGCCACGTTTTCTCGATCACAAGGAGACGATGCTCACCATCCGCCCATCCCGTGAAGACGACCGGGGCCTTCTCCGCCTTGGTCATCGCTGGGAGTGGGAGTAAACCCTCCAACCCTGCACCGAACATCAAACTGGCAAACGACTGATCGCGGACGGGACATTTCGTCTCTGGCGCCCGGGATTCCGGGATCGCTACTGTGAATCCAGTGAGCCATGTTTCGCAGTTTGATGAGGAGGAACCCCTGATGGCCACCGTATCATCCGTGGTTGAGAGTACCGCGGCAGAAGAGACACAAGTAGCAGTTAGCCGGACAACTGTTGTTGCTGTCGGGTTGGCACTTTCGGCTGTCGTTGCCGCTGCAAACCTGCTGGGCCGGCCGATTGCAGCCGTAGACACAGAAATCTATGCTGAACTGGAGGCGGTCCGCAATGCGTATTGGACGTTTACGCTCGTCGGCGGGATGTCGACTGCGCTTGCGTATATCCTCGCCGGCATAGCAACCTGCATGCTGGTGGTTCGCCGGGGCGCAACGCTTGCGACCGCTGGGGCGATACTCCTCTGCATTGGCGGAGTGCTATTCAGCGCAGGATTCTTCGCTTCCGGAGCTGTGAGTTGGGTAACCACCGGTGGCACTGGCAGTGATCCTGCATTCTTCGCCTATTACCAGGAACATTCATTCCGGGCATTCGCACCGCAGATGATTGGATTCCTGCTCTCAACCGTCGGATTCATCCTCATCGGGATAGCACTTTGGAGATCTCGAGTAGTACCTCGCTGGTTTGCAGCCTCGATACCGGTGACGGCCATCGTCACAATTCTCAGCGGCACGGGAATCATCTACGATTTGTTGCACGCAGTCTTCATGGGAACTGTCGTTGCCCTGGCATGGTTCCTGCTACGGGCCGACCGTGCAATGCCGCTCGGCGCGGGAGAGTGACGAGCCGAACATGAGCGACCAGGCCTACGCCATGAAACCAACTCCCGCTCTGGAAATTGGCCGGGGCGTTGGTCTGGTTGCCGCCATGCTGCTGATCGCTGCCTTCGCAGGCACGTTGGTTCTCTGGTTCATCAGAAAACCTACCGACATCCTCTACCTTCCCTGGTCAACGCCCGAGGGCCTCGCAATACTGGACGGTTGGGGAGTTCCCGTCCATTGGTGGATTGCCTGGTATGCGGCACTGATGATCGTATTGCTTGTGGTCAGCGTTGCTGCCTCGGTGCTCCTGTTGCGGGCCGAACTTTCCTGGTTCAGGCTCTACCTTGCATTCGCCCTCGTGCTCTTCGCTACGCTCGGAAGCGATCTGACCGTGGTCTTTGATGCGCTGTACCCCAATCTGGGGAACATTGGTGAACGGTTGCAAGGTGTTGGCTGGCTCTCGCTCTATCTCCTGGCATATCTGTTCCCTGACGGCCAGTTTGTTCCTCGCTGGACCCGCTGGTTTGCAGCAGCCTTCGGCGTCTACATTGTGGTTGCCATGTCCGGCATGAGTTTACGTCTACCTGGCTGGGACGTCTTCGAGGTGCCTGTTCTGATCACGCTTGTCGGCAGTTGTTTTGTGGCTCAGATCTATCGCTATGTGCGGGTCTCGTCACATCTGGAACGGCAGCAAACGCGGTGGCTACTCGCGGCGTTCGCTCTTTGGTTCTTCAATGGCGTGTTCTTCAACATCACGCCGCTCGGCGACCTATTCACAGAAGCCAGCCCAGCGGGTCTCATTACCCATGCGCTTGGCACGTTCATCAGCATGTCGATCCTCGCATTGATACCAGTTGCCATCACGATTGCCGTCCTGCGCTACCGCCTGTATGACATTGATGTCTGGATCAGCCGGGCATTGATATACGCCGTGCTGACAGGATTCATCATCGCCACCTATGCAGCGGTGGTGACAGGAGTCGGGAGACTCTGGACTGGCAGCGAGTCAGTGTCTTCTCCACTCGCTGCGGCAATCGTTGCCCTATCGTTCAATCCCGTTAGACTCCATGTACAAGCCCGGGTCAACCGGATTGTCTTTGGTGACCGCGACGATCCGTACCGTGCCCTCTCGCAACTCGGACAGCAGTTGGAAAACCTCGCGAAGCCGGAAGGAGTCGCCCCGGCGATTGTCGAGACGGTTACACGAGCGCTTAAGGTGCCCTATGCCGCTTTGAATTTGGGATCCGGTCGAGCCATTGCCACAACCGCCGGTCGTGAAACATCTCACGTCGAGGCATTCGACCTACGCCATGGAGACGCATATCTCGGAACATTGCTCGTCGGACAACGGTCGCCGGGAGAACGCTTTTCCCCGGCGGACCGCCGTTTGCTCACTGATCTTGCCCGCCACAGCGGGATCGCACTGTTTGCAGCTCAGGAATCACTCAAGACCCGGGAGCTGGCATCCGATCTTCAACAGGTTCGCGAGCGACTCGTCACCAGCCGCGAAGAGGAGCGCAGACGCATTCGACGAGACTTGCATGACTCTCTGGGACCCGCCTTAGGTAGCCAGGCACTCACGATCGATGTTGTTATCTCGTTGATCGAGCGCGATCCGGAAGCTGCCACCGGGATGCTGGCAGAGATGAAAGCGAACAGTCAGGAAATGTTGGTCCAGGTACGACAACTCGCCCGCGAACTACGCCCGCCAGTTCTCGATGAGCTTGGACTTTCCCCGGCCCTGGCCGGCATCCAGGAGTCCTACCAACGACACGGGTTGAACATTACCCTCACCGTGCCTGAACTACCGGAATTGCCGGCGGCTGTCGAAGTTGCCGCATATCGCATCATCGATGAAGCAATCACCAATGTCTTCCGACACGCCCAGGCAACTGCCTGCGATGTATGTGTTGTCATTGACGGCAGTTCGCTGAAGATTGCTGTTTCGGACAATGGAACCGGATTCGGGCAGAACGCGCGTTCCGGAGTCGGGACGGCTTCTATGCGTGAACGTGCTGAGGAGCTGGGAGGGACGTTTGATGTACGCTCCCGATCCGGAATCGGAACCCACCTGGAAGCCCGGCTCCCGCTGACAAAGGCGGCAAGAACATGAACCTAGGCGAACCAATCCGAATCCTGATCGCTGACGACCACCCAATGTTCCGGTATGGGTTGCGATCGGTATTGGGTTCCGATTCACGTACACGTCTGATAGGAGAAGCCAGCGATGGCGATCAGGCAGTAGCCATGGCCCTTGAGACGGAGCCAGATGTTGTCATCATGGATCTCACCATGCCAGGGCTTAACGGCGTTGAAGCCACCAGGCAGATTCTTGCCAGGTTGCCTGCTACCAGGATTCTGGTGGTCAGCATGTTTGATGACAGCGCCTCGGTGCTGGCGGCGGTGCGGGCAGGTGCAGCCGGCTATCTTGTCAAAGGTGCCGATCGGGAGGAAGTGCTGCGGGCCATCTTCGCAGCGGCAGCAGGTGATGCGATCTTCAGTTCATCCGCCGCATCCCACATCACCAATCAACTCACCGAACCAAAACACAATACGCCGGTCATTCCGGGGCTTACCAATCGCGAACACGACATCCTTGCGCTCATGGCGACCGGCTACACCAACACCGCCATCAGCGAACACCTTGGACTGAGCCAGAAGACGGTTCGCAACTACGTCTCAACAATCCTCTCCAAGCTCGGTGAAATCGACCGCCAGACTGCAATCGAACGCGCTCGGGCAGCCGGACTCGGCGGTCCGGACTAAATCAGGAAACGAGATGCGTGCCCCTCTACCGCAATCCGGCAAGTCTGGTAGGATGCCGGGGGTAATTCAGGGACTGGCAGGCAACGTTACCGGAATCGATCTGTAATTTATGTTCATGCTCCTGGCGAGCGCATGGCGCGTTATCGTCAATCGCTCGTTGTCTGACTGGCTAATTCTCTCGGCAGCGCTCATCACTGTTCTCATCTCGACAACGCTGCTGGCAGCTGGTCCGATCTATGCCGATGCTGTTGCGCTTAGCGGTGTTCACCGGACACTCGCCGATTCCCCAATTGCCGAAGTCAACCTGCAAGTCACCGTCCGCACCACCGCGGACCGCTTCGCTGACCACGACCAGTTGGTCCGAAATGAAGTCGCACGAACGGTCAATGCAACCGGTGCCCAGGTTTACCGGCGTGGCATGTCCGATTCCTACGCACTCCCCTTCCAGGAAGACGAGGAAAACGTCCGTAATCTGGCCGTTTTCAGCTTCTTTGATGCGTTTGAAGAGCACGTCAGACTGGTAGAAGGCGATTGGCCCGCCACCACCTCGGAACCCTATGAAGCAGTCCTGCCAGCAAGTACTGCTGCCCAGCTTGAACTCAGCATTGGTGACGAGTTTCAGGTCACCAATCGCCGGGATGAATCAATCCAGCCTGTTGTCCGGATCACTGGCTTCTACGAGATCAACGACGCAACTGATCCGTTCTGGATGGAAACACCGCTCGACATCGACGGGATCATCATCAGCGATTCGTTTACCACGTTTGGCCCGTTCGTCGTGACGGCGGATACCTTTTTCGACTCTTTTACGCCAGCAAGCAGCGAAGTGCGCTGGAACATCCTGCCTGAGTTCGTCAACCTGGATGTTGGTGAAATTGCCGGTATGCGTCGCAGTGTCGAGACGCTGGAAGACCGGCTGAATCGTGGCACCGCTGCCGGCAACCGCTTCTCGGTTAATACGGAGCTCCACAGCATCCTGCGAGCAGCCGAGCGGTCACTGCTGGTAACCCGCTCTGGCGTGCTGGTTCTGACGATTCAACTGGCGCTGCTGGCCGGCTATGCGCTGGTCTTGACGGCCGGTCTGCTGGTCGATCAGCGGGGCGTTGAAACATCACTCATCCGATCACGCGGCGCAAGTAACCGGCAAGTCGCGACCATGGCGATGATGGAAGCGATGCTCCTGGCGCTGCCAGCAATCATCTTAGGACCAATTCTTGCAGCATTAGTGCTGCGCATCCTTAACATTGCTGGCCCACTGGCCGGCATCGGACTGCATATCGAGCCGCAAATTTCGAGCACTGCCTATCTGATCGCCATTGGCACTGGACTTGCCTGCATTGTGGCGCTGACTCTGCCATCCCTGATTGCCGCACGGTCGTTTACCCAGGCTCGTGCCGAACGCGGACGTCAGGGGTCGCGGGCGTTTTCCCAACGGGCCGGTATCGACCTGGTGCTGCTAGGGCTGGCTGCATTGGCCTACTGGCAGTTGCGGCGCTACAGCGCACCAATCACCCAAACGGTCGAAGGCAGACTTGGCATTGACCCGCTGCTGGTGGCAGCACCGGCAATCGGGCTTTTAGCCGGCGCGGTCATCGCGCTACGGACCATCCCGCTCCTTGCCCGGCTTGCCGAGGTGATCGCTATTCGTGGAGCCACGATCGTTCCGGCTCTCGGAGCGTGGCAGATTGCCCGCCGGCCGATGCGCTACGCCCGCTCGGCGTTAATCCTTGTCCTTGCGCTAGGCATCGGGTTATTCGCCGTTTCATATTCCGAGACATGGAGCCGTTCCCAGCACGATCAGGCTGCATATCAGACCGGCGGCGATATCCGCGTTTGGCCAAACCAGCGCATTGGCCGGTCAATCCCGCGACAGCTTCTTCCCGATGCCTACAGCCACCTGGATGGTGTCGGTGCCTCGATGACGATCATGCGAGATTCTGGACAGATTTCCCGCACCGCCGGCACTGGACAGGGATTGATGCTCGATGCCGCCGTCGCTGCAGATATCGTCTCACTACGTTCGGACCTGAGTGATGAGCCGATTGATGTCCTGATGGAGCGCCTGGTTGCCAAGCGAACGCCACTCGCTGGTGTCCCGATCCCGGGTGAGCCTGCTGAAATCGCCTTCGACGTAACATTTGCCGTCGACCCGTTGCCGGACGATCTCGAACTGCCCGAAGGGATAGACCTTAGCGATCGGCGCTTTCAAATGTCTATTTCGATGGCCATTGTCGTCCAGGATGCTCGCGGGAACCTGTCCCGAATCGACTTCCGCGCAGTAGAAGAGAACCCGGATGGTACCCGTCTGTCGGCACCGGTTATCTACCAGATGTCCGATGAGTCGGCAGCACGGCCAACCTATCCACTTTCTATCGTTGCAATCGAATTGCGCGCAACTGCAACCCGCGGCATCACCCGTACTGCAACGCTGGACATTCACCAGATCGAGATCAATGAATCCCTTGGGAGTTCAGACTGGACAGCCGTCGAGCTTCCAACAGATACAGACTTCTGGGAACTTGGCGCGGCCGGTGTTGTCACACTCTTCGAGGCTCCAGAGATTGCATTGACCGAGCCGGCATCCGGCGAAGGTATGGGCATCGCCCTCAGCTCCGGCATGACAACCGGAAACCAGCCGACGCTCACCAATTTCTACCTGCGGCCAGCGGGTACAGAACTGCCAGAAACAATCCCGGTGCTGGTCAGCCAGCAGTTCCTGGACAACACCTCATCGTCGATCGGTAGCGTCTCGGAAATCCAGATTGGTGATCTCCGTGGGCGGATCGAAGTAGTCGGCGTTATTGCAGGCTTCCCGACGCTCGATCCCAACGCCAATGGCCTGTTTATCGCCGACATGGCCACCGTTGCAGCGAGCCGGTTTGAACCCGGCCGGCAACTCTTCATGATCGACGAGATCTGGGTCGGTGTTGACGACAGCCAGGTCGATGCAGTTGTTGAAGCGCTCGGCCAGGAGCCGTTCCTCAGCCGGCAGGTGCAGAGTCAGGATGGTCGGGCAACGACACTGCTCTCGGATCCGGTCGCGCTCGGAGCAATTGGTGCACTTTCAATCGGGTTTGTTGCTGCGTTGATCTTCGCCGGGGTCGGATTTGTCGTCAGTTCGGTGGTGTCCGCCCGTGAACGGATGACCGAGTTTGCCCTGCTTCGAGCGCTCGGTCTGTCGCCACGCCAGTTGCTGCGTTGGATGACGTTGGAAAACAGCGTCCTGCTCGGCATCAGCCTCGTGTTCGGCACGCTGCTGGGGCTGGCTCTTGCCTGGCTCATCCTGCCACTGATTTCGGTCACGCAGCAGGCAACCCGCGTCTTTCCCGGCGTCATCGTTGTTATTCCTTGGCGGACGATCCTGCTGCTCGAGCTTGGCGTGGTCGTTGTGCTGGTCGCCGTGATCGGCATCATGGCACTCGCGCTTCGCAAACTCGGGTTGGGTTCATTGCTGCGCCTCGGGGAGGATACGTAGATGGCTCGCAACGAGACAACTCGCCAGGAACGTAGCCAACTTGCGGGGATTCCAGCACTGATTGCGACCATCCCCCGCCGGCTTCGCACCGAGATTCCACTTCTGGCCACGATGATGGCAGTCGTGCTGGTGGTTGCCGTCGTCGCAACCGCCCTACCCCGCCTCTACAACCGGATGTCCGACGACGCACTGGTATACGACATAGAAAATGCCAACATCTTTGTCCGGAACCTGAACGCGATCATCCTGTCGCACATCCTTCCTGGCGACGACGACGTCTTCGAGCCGGTTGATCAGCTCGGCGTGACCTTTCTGAATGACCAGACGCCGGCAATTCAGCACATTGTGATGGATTCCAACTGGGTGCTCGATTCACCGAACTACGTCGTCACTGACGTCCCGGGCGCACCTGTCTATGGCTACGACCGCTTCATGCGATTCCGCCATCAGAGTGAGGTCTACGACAATATCGAAATGATCGCCGGCCGGCTTCCCGAACCACGAGAGGCAGTCATCCCGCCCTGTTTCGGTGACTGTCCGGAAACCGATGAGCTATGGCAACTCTTTGAAATTGCTATCTCCCGTGAGACATCCGAACAGATCGGCATGCAACCGGGCGATCAGGTGATCCTTACTCCAGACCGATCTGACATCCAGCACCGCAGCCGCGACTTCGCCACCTTGCAGATGTCGATTGTCCTTGAGGTTTCCGGCATTTTCGAGCCGTTGAATGTCGGTGAACCATACTGGTTCGAGGATCGCCGGCTGCAGCGTGCCGACGAAGTCGATACCGGCAACGCGCTGCTCTACTACGCGACCGGGCTGATCTCACCGGATGCTTATGGCCAATTATTGGACCTCAATCCGTTGGCAACCTGGACGTATAGCTATCGCTATTATGTTGACCCGGAACGGTTTGACGCAGGCACGCTTCCCCAGCTCGCAGCGGATATCCGAAATGCCGAATTCACCTATTCAGGCTCTGGTGGCTATGCACCACCGGGAGAATTCTTCCTGCGCACCGGTCTGTCGCGTGTGTTCGCCCGCTATGAATCCAATCGCTCTCAGGCCATCGCTACCCTTTCGCTGGCGACCGTCGGGCTGCTGGCGGTCACAGTTTCAGTCATGACCCTGCTGGCAGCATTGATCGTCGAGCGCCGGCGGCACTCGATTGCGCTCCTCAGGGGCCGAGGTGGCTCAAGCCTGCAACTGACCATCACCCAACTGGTTGAAGGAGTCGCCCTGGCAATCCCTTCTGTGGTCATGGGATATGTCGCTGCACTGCTGCTGGTCAATGCCCGTGCAAACACCTGGTCACTCATCGCTGCCGTCGCCGTGGTTGTCGTTAGCACTGCGGTGTTGACGCTTGTTTCGCGAACCTGGTTTCGCAGACCACTTCAGGAGATCGAAGATGGTCCATCACGACAACGCAGGGCCTCTGCTCGACAGGTAGTTCTTGAAGTGACAGTGGTCGCGCTTGCAATTGGTGGCGTCGTCTTGCTACGCCGGCGTGGCATCAGCCCTGAAGGCGCAACTGGCGAGGGATCCGGGTTCGATCCCTACCTCGCTGCCGTCCCGATCCTTCTAGGACTGGCGACCGGACTGGCTGCCTTGCGACTCTATCCGCTTCCAGTCCGGTTCTTCGCCTGGCTCGCATCACTACGCCGGGACATCGTTCCATTTGTCGGGTTGCGCCGGGTCAGTGGCCAGGCTGGAGCGTCACGGCTCCCGCTGCTGGTGATCCTGCTGGCAGTCGCACTTGCCGTCTTCTCGACGATCATCCAGCGCTCGATTGACGATGGCCAGACTGCCAC
>CAZRNC010000029.1:0-15487 GCA_964601285.1 uncultured Thermomicrobiales bacterium
GTCGAGATGACAATTGCAGTTTGGAGCCCACGCCAGTGAACTTCGCCTAACTTGATGCGAATGGGGCGACTTGCATTCGCCCGGTTAAACGCCGCAAGTGTCAGGTCGGGCGAATGCAAGTCGCCCCTACGAAAAGAAACCGACCTCACGGAGACAACCCTGGGGTGGCGTTGTTTTTGAACGAGCGAACGGGCGCTGTTCATTGCGCCCGTTCGTGAATCTTCAGGTTAGTCCGCTGCCGCGGTTTCGCGGGCGAGCTTGGCGGCTTCGACCATGTTACGGAGCGATGGCCAGACTTCTGCATCGCCGCGGGTCTTGAGGCCACAGTCCGGGTTCACCCAGAGGTGATCACCACCGAGCACGCGGGCTGCGTTGCGGAGCCGCTCGGCCATCTCGCCAGCCTCCGGCACACGAGCCGAGTGGACGTCGTAGACGCCAGGGCCGATCTGTCGCTCGTAGGAGAAGTCGGTGAACGCCTGGAGCAGCTCCTCGTTCGACCGGCTGTTCTCGATCGAGATCACATCGGCATCCATCGCGTCGATTGCCTCAATGATGTCGTTGAACTCGCTGTAGCACATGTGCGTGTGAATCTGGGTGGCGGAGTTCGCGCCCGACGCCGAGAGCCGGAAGGCCCGGATCGACCAGTCGAGGTACTCCTGCCATTCGTCACGCACCAGTGGCAGTCCTTCGCGAAGTGCTGGCTCGTCGATCTGGACGATCGGGATGCCGGCAGCTTCGAGATCGGTCACTTCGTCACGCAGTCCGAGCGCGATCTGGTAGGCAATCTCGGCGCGGGAGATGTCTTCCCGGGCGAACGACCAGTTGAGGATCGTCACCGGACCGGTCAGCATGCCCTTCATCGGCTTCTTGGTCTGCGACTGCGCGTAGGCGGTCCAGTCGACAGTCATCGCCGTCGGGCGGTGGACATCGCCGACGATGATTGGCGGGCGAACGCAGCGGCTGCCGTAGGACTGCACCCAGCCATGTTCGGTCTTCAGGAAGCCTGCCATCTGCTCGGCGAAGTATTCGACCATGTCGGTGCGCTCGAATTCGCCGTGGACCAGCACATCCAGCCCGGCCTCTTCCTGCAGTGCGACCACTTCGTTGATCTTGCCGTGGACATACTGCTGGTACTCATCGGCGGTGATCCGGCCCGAACGGGCGCGGGCGCGCATCGACCGAACGTCCGACGCCTGCGGGAAGGAGCCGATTGTCGTGGTTGGGTAGGCCGGCAGACCGAGGACTTCGTTTTGCTTGGCGATCCGGGATGCGAATGGCTCGGAGCGGTCGAAGTCGGCGGCGGTCAGCGCTGCAACCCGTTGCTGGGTGGCAGCATGGATGGCCGATGATTCGGCGTGGCCGGCGATTCGTTCGCGGTCGGCTTCGAGTTCACCGGAGACACTGGCTGCACCGTCGTTGATGCCGCCGGTGAGAATGGCGATCTCGTCCAACCGCTGTTCGGCGAAGGCGAGGTTGGCAAGCAGGTCTGCATCCTGGGTCGTTTCCAGCCGGACATCGTGCGGCATGGTAAGCAGCGAGCAGGACGGGCCGATCCAGAGGTCATCGCTGCCAACCTTGGCCGCGACGTTTTCAACTGTTGAGAGTGCTTTGGTCAGGTCGGTGCGCCAGACGCCGCGGCCATTGACCACGCCTGCTGCGAGCACCTTGCCCTGCGGGAACTTACCGGCTTCCAGATCAGCCAGGTTGACCGGGGTTCGCACCAGGTCGAGGCCAACACCGTCGACCGGCAGCGACATGACGGTATCCCAGTTACCACGCAACGAACCGAAGTAGGTCTGGAGCATGATCTTCGGCCGGTTGCCGGATGCCAGCGAGGCGTAGGTGCTTTCGTAGAGCGCCAACGTCTCGGCATCAAGGTCAGTCACCAGGCATGGCTCGTCGATCTGGACCCACTCTGCGCCGGCGTTTGCGAGGTCGCTGAGGAGTTCCTTGTAGAGCGGGATGAGGCTGGCAACGTGGTCGGCGATCGACTTCGTGTGGTGCTTACCGAGCAGGACGAAGGTGACCGGGCCAACGATGACCGGCTTGGCAGCTTTGCCAACCAGCCCGGCGGCTTCCTTGTAGCGGTCGACCGGCTGGTTGCCGGAGCGGACCGGGTCGGAGCCGTCGAATTCCGGAACCAGGTAGTGGTAGTTCGTGTCGAACCACTTGGTCATCTCGAGCGCCAGGGTTTCATCGTTGCCGCGGGCCATTGCGAAATAGGTATCCATCGAAACCGGCTCGCCGGCGGTGTGCTTGAAGCGTTCCGGAACCAGTCCCCAAAGGCAGGCGGTATCCAGAATATGGTCGTACAACGTGAAATCGTTGCAGGGAATCAGGTTGATACCAGCCGCTTGCTGCACTGACAGTGCGGCCTGGCGAATCTCGAGCGCGGTGGATTCGACGTCGTATTCCGATGCCTTGCCCGACCAGTAGCGTTCTACAACACGCTTGAGCTCCCGGTTCTTGCCGATGCGTGGATATCCGAGATTGGTGCTCTGTGCCATCTGTTCCTCTCCTGCCCGCCAGGGCGTCAACAAAGATCAAGGCGGGCCAATGCCCCCATGTCAACCCGCCAATTGTGGTCGTCAGGACGGATAACGTCAACTTGAAGGTAGAAAAAAGCCCCCGGGTTAGCCGGGGGCGGGTTTGCGTTAGTTTGCCGGGGGCTTCGGCGGGTCAACAATGACCCGGTCTTCGGTCTCCTCTTCTGGCGGAATGCCGGCCTTGTCACGGGCGACCTGGATCAGGTCGATGCCGGTGACAGCGGCGAAGCTTTCGGCCATTTGCTCGACAATGACTGGCAACTGGTTGGCATAGCGACCGAGCGACCCGGCCCCGTTGCTGCCACCGGAACCGCCGTCGATCAGCACCACCTTGTCGATCTGGGACATCGGCAGTGCGGCGGCCTCGACGACCTTCGGCAGTTGCTCGACAAATGCCTGGTACATGAGCAGCTGGATGGATTCCGGGTTGTAGGTGTTGAGCGCCTCGGCCAGCTCATGACGGCCCTCGGCCTCTGCCAGCAGCGATGCCCGGAGACCTTCGGCCTCGGCGATCAGCTTGGCGCGTGCACCCTCTGCCTGGGCGAGCAGTTCGCTTCGGAGTGCGTCTGCCTCAGCCTTCTTGGCGTCAGCTTCGGCCTGACCGATCTGGCGGATGCGTGCTGCCTCACCAGTACCGATCAGTTCGCGTTCCTGGGATTCGGCCTGGGCGCGCATGACAACGGCTTGTTGTTGACCTTCGGCGGTGATGACCTCGGCACGCTTGTGACCTTCGGCCGTAATGATCGTTGCGTCGCGTTCTGCTTCTGCCTGCTTGAGAACGGTCGCTTCGAGTTGGCGTTCCATGCGCCGTGCTTCCATCTCTTGCACCTGGATGGCAGCCTCGGTTCGCGCAAGCTCCACGTTTTGCTGGGCGACGACGACGGCGCGTTGTGATTCAGCATCGGCCAGCGGGCCGGCCTGGGCAGCGCGTGCTTCTTCAGCAAGGACACTCGCCTGGTACTGTGCCTTCTTGACGTTTGATTCCTTCTGGGCTTCGGCCACCAGTGCCTCAGCTTCGGCTTCGGCGGTCGATGCGTCACGCATTGCAGCGGCGGAGCGCTGGCGAGCATCGCGGTCTGCATCAGCGCGTCCGATTTCGGCGTCGCGCTTGACCTCGGCGGTTCGTGTCTGGCCGAGTGCTTCGAGGTAGCCGTTCGCATCGCTGATCTGCTGTATGGTCAACACGTCGATGATGACGCCCATCCGGGCGAGGTCCTGGGCAGATTCAGCAGTCATCCGCTGGGCGAACGCCTGGCGGTCGGTGTTGATTTCCTCAACCGTCAATGTGCCGAGGATGGAGCGCAGGTGACCTTCCATCGTCTGGAAGATGACATCCTGCACCTGCTGGGTAGTCATGCCGAGGAATCGCTCGATGGCATTACCGATTGAATAGTCATCGCCGCCGATTTTCACGGCTGCAACGGCGTTGACCGAAACCGGCACACCCTCAATGTTGTAGGCAGACTCGATCCGCAGCGGGATCGTCATAATGTTCAAGGATAGATAATCAACCCGCTCGATCACCGGAATTCTGACGCCGGATCCACCGCGGATAATCCGGTAACCGACGGAGCGCTTTTCGCCAGTCGTCGGATCGTCCATCAGCCGCTTCCGACCGGAGAAGATAGCGACGGTATTTGGCGCAACCTTGATGATATTCCGGTTGACAATGACGACCATCACGCCAACAAGAGCGATGACGATACCGAGGATCGCCAATACCTGAATAATGCTTTCCACGAGCTATTCCTCCGTTTGGTCTGCTAACACACTGTCAGCCGTCGAGTCAGTTCGTGGCACGGCTGGTTCTACAATGACCGATCCACCCAGTACCTGGACTACCCGGACAACGGTGCCGGGTGCGATTTCCATCCCGTCGCGGGAGCGGGCGAGCACATGGCGGGTGCTATCTGACCGCATCAGCAAGACCTCGCCGATGCCGTCGCCCGAGATGCGGGTCGTCACTTCACCCATTCTGCCGACCTGCGTACTCAACGACGTCGAGGTCGAACCTGTCTGTCGATGGATGACCGCCATCATCCACCAGCCGATTGCGCCAAATCCCAACGCTGAAACAGCACTGGTCACTGCGCCAAGCAGCGTCGGCCAATCTGCCATATTGGTTAACAGTCCGGTGGCTCCGAAGGCAGTCAGTCCAACACCCAATACCGGACCGGAGAGTGGTCCGGCGCCATCGCCGAAATCGAAGACATCCAGCACTTCTCCCAGAACGAGAGAACCGAGTAGCATGATGATTCCGATACCCATGATGGCGAAATAGAGGACCATGTCACCTTCTGCCGAGCGCCGGGCCGGATTCCGGTCCCAGGCAACATTCCGATAGTTCCGCACCAGACGTTCTCAAAATCCTACTTGACAGCGGGCAGGCTGTCTATTCGGTTGATGCTGGAAGCTTTGGCGTAGGGAAGATTTCTAAACCAAAGTGGGCTACCAGGCGTACGGGAGAGGCGATGCCTCTTCCTTTGGTCGGACCAGCGTTGTTGTTGAGAATGTCGCGCTGACGCGAGAAGGGAGAGGCATCGCCTCTCCCGTACGACCCGCGAACATTCCCTGTGGCGGATCATTCTTTTCCCGCCGGGATGACAAACGAGGTCACGAACCGGACTATACGTCCGCGTCGAGGTAGCGCAGGGCGATGCCGGCCATGGCGCGGACACCGACGGCGATGGCGTCTTCGTCGGCATCGAACCGCGGGTTGTGGACCGGGTAGATGAAGCCCTTCTCCGGATTGCCAACGCCCAGACCGAACATGCAGGTCGGAACCTTCTCACCGACGAATGCCATATCCTCGCCGGCCATGATCGGTCCGGCTTCCTTGACGTTCTCCTTGCCGAAGATCTCGGTGCAAACAGCCTTCACGTGCTCGGAGACTGCTTCATCGTTGTACAGCGGCGGGTAGCCGTGGACGTAGATCGTCTCGGCCTCGGCGCCGAATCCCTGGGCGATGCCGGCTGCCAGCTCGGTCATGCGCTTTTCAATGTTGGCCCGCACTTCCTGGCTGTAGGTCCGGACGGTTCCGTTCAGCAGCGCGGTTTGCGGGATGATGTTGCTGACGGTTCCCGAAATCAGCTTCCCAACGGTGACGACCGCCGTATCGAACGGGTTCGTCTCGCGGGAGACCAGCGCCTGCAGTGCGATCATGATGTGGGCTGCAACAAGCGTTGGATCGACGGTGGTGTGTGGTGCAGCAGCGTGGCCACCCTTGCCGGTGATCCGGATTTCGAATGTGTCGGCCGCAGCGGTCCGCGGACCGTGGGAGACCGAAACTTCGCCGGCACGCTCGGCAGCCGAAACGTGCAGGGCTACTGCGGCATCGACCGCCGGGTTTTCGAGGACACCGTCGTTGATCATGGCAGCAGCGCCGCCGGCGCCCTCTTCGCCCGGCTGGAACATCAGCTTGACCGTGCCGTCGAAGGTATCGGTCATGCCCTTCAGCACTTCGGCAACGCCCATCAGCACCGTCGTGTGCAGATCATGGCCACAGGCGTGCATCTTGCCGGGGACTCGTGACTTGTAGGGGACGTCGGCGACTTCCTCAAGCGGCAGGGCGTCCATGTCGGCCCGGAGGAGGATCGTCTTGCCTGGTCCCTTGCCTCGGGTTCCGGTGATCGTGGCAAGCACGCCAGTTCCGCCGGTCGGCGGGTAGGTGGCGATTCCCGCCTTCTTCAGTACTTCCTCGGAAATGTACAGCGAGCGGCCATCGCCACCAACGCCGGACTTGAAGTCGACGCCCACCTCGGTCAGGTGCTTCTGGACAAGTGCCGAGGTCTCATGCTCCTCGCAGAGCAGTTCCGGGTTCATGTGGATCATCTGGCGCGTTTCGCGCAACCAGGCATCGAATTCCGGAGTGATCTCCAGGCGTTCTGCAAGTGACATACACAGGTTCCTTTCGTGTTAGACGTCGGCGTTCAGGTAGCGCAAGGCTATACCGGCCATCGCTTTGACACCAACAGCGATCGCGTCCTCATCGGCGTCAAACTTCGGGTTGTGAACGGAGTGGACGAACCCCTTTTCCGGATTGCCGACGCCGAGCGAGAACATGCAGGTCGGAACCCGCTGGCCGACGAAGGCCATGTCCTCAGCGCCCATACCGGCCGGCGCTTCGAGGACGCTATCCTCGCCGAAGATCTCGATGCAGACGGTCCGTGCATGTTCGGCCATTTCAGCGTTGTTGATTAGCGCTGGATATCCGCGGGTGTAGACCACGTCCGCTTCGCCGCCAAAGCTGGCAGCGATGCCCTGGGCAAGTTCGGTGATGCGCTTCTCCATATTGTCGCGGACATCCGGATTGTAGGTGCGCACAGTGCCTTCGATGGTCGCGAAGGCTGGGATGATGTTGCGGGCCGTGCCGGAGTGCATCTGGCCGACCGTCACCACTGCGGTGTCCATCGGGTTAGTCTCGCGGCTGACGAGAGATTGCAAAGCAATGACGGTATGGGCTGCAACAACGGTCGGGTCAACGGTCATGTGCGGTGAGGCAGCGTGACCACCTTTACCGTTGACGGTGATGATGAAGCCATCAGACGCCGCGGACCGTGCCCCCGGCGCAATGGCGACCTGTCCGGCGCGCTGGGCAACCGAAACGTGGAGCGCAAAGGCTGCATCGACATCCGGATTCTCCAGGATGCCATCATGGATCATGGCGGCCGCTCCGCCAGCGCCTTCTTCACCGGGCTGGAACATGAGCTTGACCGTGCCATCGAAGGTATCGGTCATCGAGGCCAGCAGCTCGCCAACACCCATCAGGACCGTTGTGTGGACATCGTGTCCGCAGGCGTGCATGACGCCGGGATTCTTCGACTTGTAGGGCACATCGGCTACTTCGGTGAGCGGGAGTGCGTCCATGTCAGCGCGCAGGAGAACCGTTTTGCCCGGGCCTTTGCCGCGAGTTCCGGTGATGGTTCCCAGGACGCCGGTTCCGCCGGTGACCGGGCCGGCGACGATTCCTGCCCGCTTTAGCGTTTCGGCGTCAATGTAGAGCGAGCGGCCGTCGCCGCCGACTCCAGATCTGAACGGGACGTTGACTTCGGTCAGGTGTCGCTGGATCAGCGCCGACGTTTCGTGCTCCTCGCAGCGCAGCTCCGGATTCATATGGATCATCCGGCGGGTGTCGCGCAACCAGGCGTCAAACTCCGGCGAAATCTCCAGTCGTTCGGCAAGTGACATATGGGGACCTTTCTCTGGTTACTCTTCAACCCGGTCGGCGAAACGGCCACCGTAGCGAATGAATCGCAGGCTGCCATCCGCATTCTCAACAAAGTCGAGCGTGTTGCCAACGCCGGCGCCGCTGGTGACCAGGAACTTCAGGCCGCCAAGCGGGGCAAGGCTGATCGCCGGCATCTGCTTTGTTTCGACTGTGTCTGCCAGCGCGCTCTTCGAAAACATATCGACCCAGAGCGTTCCGTCTTCGTTGCGGACCACCATGTCGACCATCTTCTGGGTGTAGTTCCCGACGAAGCGGTTGAGCTGTTCTTCTTCGAGTTCGACCGGTTGGTGCTCGGGAAGCTCGATGCCGAGGTAGTGGCTGAGCGCCCACTTGAGGATCGGCGCTTCCGCCGCATGGCCACGGTCGCCATTGGTGAGGATCGAGATGGCGAAGTTGCGCTCGGGCACGATGCGGAGCAACGCCTGGAAGCCGTTGGTCGTGCCGCCATGTCCGAATGAACGGTATCCGGGAGTGTTGAAGAGCATCCAGCCAAGACCCCACTCGTCGGCCAGCCCGGCAGCTTTCGTCTGGGCGACCTGCATGTCTGCAACTGCTTGTTCGCTCAGCACCTGAGTGTCACCGGCCTTGCCTTTGTTGAGATGAAGCTGGGCGAACTTGATCTGGTCGCCAACGGTCGCGATGATGCCGCCGGCAGCGTGCGAGGTACGTGGCAGCGGGTAGCGCCGGGCGACTTCGAGCGTTGCCTCGTCGTGTGGGTCGGGATGCACGTGACCGACCGCCAATGGGTAGGTGATCGCTTCGACCGGGAACTGGAAGGTACGGTCGAAGCCTGCCTTGTCGAGGATTCTCTCGCGCATGATGTCCTCGAACTGCATGTCGAGCACCCGCTCCATTACCCGTCCTGCCAGGTTGAAGCCGCTGTTGGTATAGCTCCAGAGTTCGTTCGGCTGATAGATCTGGCGGAGTTCGGCCATTGACTCGACATAGCGTTCCAGCGCATCGTCGCCCATGCCGAAGTCCTCGAAGTGGTCGCCAAAGATGCCGCTGGTGTGGCTGACCAGATGGCGCAATGTAACCGAGTTCTCGACGCCCTTGTCTTTGAGCTTGAGTTCCGGCAGGTAGGTTTTGACCGGTTCGTCGAGGTCGAGCTTGCCCTCATCTACCAGCGCCATCACCAGCGAGGTCGTGTAGACCTTGCTGATCGATCCGATCTGGAACATGGTGTCCGGGGTGACAGGGTATTCCGTCTCGATGCTGGTGACGCCGTAGCCGTTGGCAGTAACTTCGCCATCATGCAGGACGGCGACGGCAATGCCGGGCACACCCCAGTGCTGTCGCCAGTGTTCAACACACTGGTCGATGTTCTCGAAGGTTGGTTTGTCGCTCATATTCCCTTGCTTTCCGGTAACGGATGAAACAGGGGAAACAATAGAGTGCAGCCGGAAGAGCGTCAACCGGCCGCTGTCATGGCCGGTACGTGCCGAAGTGCCAGATGTACCCTTCCAGATCGAATGCGGAGTAGTCGCGGGAACCGTAGTCAGTCTCAAACAAGGCTCGCTCGATTTTTGCTCCGGCCTCAATGGTTCGGGCGTAGTGGGTGTCGATATCATCGACACAGATGTAGATGCCTCGCCATGGCGGGTCGCCAGGCGTACCCTTCAATGTACCGAGCATGACGACTTCGCCAGCAAAGCGAATCTCGGCATGGGCGATACTGCCATCTTCATTTGGCACTGACATGATTTTCTCGAACCCGAAGGTCCGCTCCAGCCACTCGATCGCTGTTGTCACGTCCTGATAGAGGATGACAGGGAACAGGCTTTGTCCGGATTTGTGGCTTGCATTCATTGTTCAACCTTTCCAGGCAGGCTACAGAACTGCACCCTCCCTAAGCTTGGCAATGGCTGCTTCGTCATAACCTAACGCTACCAAAACTTCATCAGTGTGCTGGCCAAGATCCGGCGGTGGGGTGCGGACGCTACCGGGAGTTTCGCTGAGTTTGATTGCGACACCTGGAACCTTCAGATCGGGGATATCGTCCCGAGGGACCTCGACGACCATTTCACGGTGGAGCACCTGCGGCAGGTTCAGGACTGTATCGAGCGAGTTGACCGGGCTGCATGGCACGCCGTGGGTGTCCATTTTCGCTGCCCATGCTTCGGCAGTGTCAGATCCCAGGATCTCGTTCAGCACCTCTGCCAGTTCGTCGCGATTCTCGCAGCGCAGGGCGTTGGTAATGAATCGTCCATCATCGACGAGATCGGTCCGTTCGATTGCGTCGCAGAATCGTCGCCAGAGGGCTTCGGATGCAACCGCCACCAGCAGGAACCCGTTGCTGGTCGGAAAGGCGCCATATGGCGCGACGCTGGCGTGGTACGAACCCAGCCGCTCGGGAACCTCGCCGGTCGCGAAGTAGGAGACCGCGTGATAGGTCATCCACGAGACCTGTCCTTCGAGCAGCGATGATTCGACCCGCTGACCTTTACCGGTCTTCTCACGGACGTAGAGCGCTGCCAGAATGCCCTGGACGGCATTGGCTCCGGTCGTGAGGTCGACAGCAGATGTGCCAACCCGCACCGGCGGACGGCCCTGCTCGCCGGTGATGCTCATCAGCCCGGCGTAGGCTTGCATCAGCAGGTCGACGCCGGCACGGTCGCGGTCTGGACCGTCGCTGCCAACCGCCGAGACGGCGCAATAGATCAGGCCAGGATTGATCTCACGGAGTGTTTCGTAGCCGAGGCCAAAACGTTCCATCGTCCCGGATCGGAAGTTGTGGATCAGGATGTCGGCGTCGACGGCCATCTTCTTGAGGATGTCCGCGCCGGCTTCGGATTGCAGGTTGAGCGTCATGCTGCGCTTGTTGCGGTTGGCGCTGAGGTAGTAGCAACTGACGCCGTTCCAGAAGGGTGGGTAGCCGCGGGTGTCGTCTCCACGTCCGGGCGGCTCGATCTTGATGACATCTGCGCCGAGATCGGCGAGTGTCATCGCTGCAAATGGCCCGGCGAGATGCCGGCTCAGGTCGAGGACCTTGAGTCCTTCCAACGCTCCTGCCACGAAATGCTCCTTACTTGCCGGTGAAGTTCGGTGTGCGCTTTTCGGCGAATGCTTGCAGCGCCTCCTTGCGGTCAGCCATCGTCGCCGCGTGGGCGACGCCTTCGATGTGGTGGGCGGAAGACTCCTTCGCGCCGGCACTGATTGCGATGGCGATGTTGGCCTTCGTCTCGGCGATTGACCACGGCGCAAGGCTGGCAATCAGTTGGGCGGTTTCAAGTGCTGCCTGCTCCGGATCGTCGACCAACCGGGTCGCGAGACCGCAGGCTTCCGCTTCCTTGCCATCAATGAAGCGAGCCGTCAGCAGCAGGTCCTGCGCCTTGGAGAGACCGATGAGGTTCACGAGATGATGGGCGGGAGACGGCACCGCAACCTTTGGCTCGGGATATCCGAAGGTTGAGCCTGCTGTTGCGAGCCGGATATCAGCCGAAATCGCCAATTCACATCCCAGCCCGACAGCAACGCCGTCGATTGCCGCGACCACCGGGATTGGCATCGTCCGGAATTTCCCTAACACCTGGTGCATCAGGGCAACCCGCATGCGGGCGAAATCTGCCGTTGCCTCGCGGGATTCCTTGAGGTCTACACCGCTGCAAAATCCGGGAGCAGCAGCATTCAGAATGACGGCACGTGGCGGATTTGCCAGGATATCGTCGGCAGCGGCGTCGAGTTGCTGCAATGTCTCGTAGTTCACTGCGTTGCGATAACGCGGCCGGTTCAGGGTAACCGTTGCGATGTTGCCATCTCGCTGGTAACCCAGCCGGAGTTCTTCGGTCATGGTGGATGGTTCCTGTCTCGCTAGTAGCGCACTGCGCCCCACATATTTGCTGGCTCTTTTACTACATCTTCCCGGCCCGCCCGGGCAATCGTATCGACGGCTGCCTGGTGCGCGTCGTCGAGGATCCGGTCGATGTCCACGCCCGGAAGTTGGCGATTCTCCATCAACACCTTGCCATCGACCATCATGTACTCAACGTCCAGCCCGGAGCCGACGAAGACGACCCGCTGGGGAATCAGCATCCGTGGGTACATCCGGGCTGTGCGGAGATTCAACGCGATGATGTCGGCTTTCTTGCCGGGTTCCAGTGACCCGATCTGGTCGTCCATCCCGAGCGCCCTGGCCGCTTCTATTGTCATCATCTCCAGTATCTTGCCGGCGGGCAGGATGCTGGTGTCGTTGAAGTGGACCCGCTGCAACTGGGCGGCGATCCTGCCCATTGAGAGAAGATCGAACGAGCGGTCCGGCCCGGAACCGTCGGTCGAGATAACAACATTCACGCCGGCGTCCAGCGCCTCAACTACCGGGAAGCGATCGCGGACATAGGCGTTCGTCAACGGGCCATGGGTGGCACTGACCCCGGTTTCCGCCATAATCCGGACTTCGTCGAGGCTGATGCCGGCGCAATGCGCAAGGCAGAGCCGTGAAGAGAGGATCTCCGGGACAGAATCTGCCGCCGCCTGCACCTGGCCGGCGAAGGCGTGGGCATGAATGCCGACCTGCTTCCGATTGGCCAGTTCGACAACACCGCGCATTGAGGCGATGGAAAAATCGCTCGCCTTGCCATTCTCGTCAATTTCGTTGACCAGTCCGGAGGGGCCAACGTAGCAGGAGATCCGGCCGGCCTGTGTTCCATGCAGTTGGTCAATTGCATCGGCGGTTGTCGCCAGCGCGTGGTCGAGATCAACGCTAAGGACTTGCCCGGTTGCGACATCAGTGTATGGCCAGTTCGGAGTTCCAGACGGTGGCCCGAGCGCGACGATGTGGCGCAGACCCAGGTCCGAGTATCCGGAAGCAGCCAATACCGCGTAGCGAGCATCGTCGACTCGCGGCATCGATCCGGTCATTGAGAGCGACGTGGTAACGCCGAACTCCAGATGTTCCAGCGCAGAGAGGTAGCTCTCGGCACGCCAGAACTCGTCATCCGATGCCTGGAAGTAAAGGTCGGCTACGAGGTCGAGCCAGTTGCCGCCGTCGTTCAGAGCTTTGGTCAACCCGTGTCCTGCGTGGCCATGACTGTCGACCAGACCGGGCATGATGACATGACCGGAGAGGTCCGTCCTGGCAGCGTCCGGGTAGCGTTCAAACAGGGCATCCGGAGCGTCAACGGCAAGAATGCGGTCCCCCTGGACGGCAACCGCGCCGGGATCGAGTACCCGCCGCTGCGCGTCGATGGTGATGACTGCTCCGCCAACAAGAATGTTGATTTCTTTTGCATGGGACATAGAAAAACCTCCCGTTCTGCATGTCGGAACATGCTAACACGGGAGGTTGGGCGGGAGGAGGGCAGGCTGCTAATGTGCGACTGAGGCCATACTCTGGGATTCGAGCAGTGCGTAGGTCGGGTTCGGGATCGACTTCCGTCGCTGCGGCGGTTCCTGGATGCGTGGGAGAGATGGAATTTCGACATCCTCGGGGAGTAGCGCCGCGGCAGCCCGCCGGCTCGGGACCTCAAGCTTCTTGAGGATGCTGTGAACGTGGTTCTTGACCGTTCCAACCTCAATGATCAGTTCGTTGGCGATCTCGGAATTACTCATTCCACGGCGGATCAGTTCGAGCACTTCCATCTCACGGCCAGTAAGCGCATCCAACGCTTCCGGTCCGGTCTCGATGGCACCGCGTGAACGGGTCAGCGTCGCCAGCCTGGTCATCAGCGAGGCAGCAATGCGAGGTGGCAGGATCGCTTCGTTGGCATGAACGGAACGCAAGGTGGTCATAATCTCTTCCAGCGTTCCGGTCTGGCCAACGTATCCGGATGCGCCCTGCTCTATATGTCGCAGCACCTCTTCTTCACTGTCCGGAACGGCAGTGACAATCACCTTGACCGGGAAGCTGTCTTCCTGGGTAAGGCGCAAGAGGGCCGAAGCACCGTTGTTGGGGAGATTGCGATTGACGAGGGCAATGTCAACTGCGTTCAAATAGGAAGCAGCTTCATCAACTTCGGTCGCCGTTGCGATCACCCGGATGTCGGATTCGCTCTCCAACACACGCTGCAGACACTGGGAGACAATTCCAACCTCTTCAACAATCAACACACGCATCATTATGGTCTTCCTTTCCGGCCGAAATCGCAAATGGCTAATCCGGGCCGTTGTGTCAAAAGAGGGACCCGTTCTAGCGAGTGGTGGCAATTTGCTCCGGCTCGCTGCACCGTCGGTGCGGTTCCTCTCTGTCACTCGTTAGAATGAGAATATGCTACTTTTGCGACTAATGCAACCATTGATACGAAGTTGATACACTTGAATTCGATCAGGATATACTACTTTGCATGACATTGGCGAGTGAGGGTCCACTCGTTGCATAGATCATGACCGGAATGGAGAACGTCGTTGGAGATCCCACGTTGGCTGACTGTCCGTGAAGCTGCAGACCGGGCAGCGGTAGGTACGGCGACTATCCAGCGTTGGATTCGCGATGGCCGGCTTGGGGCACTTGAACTCGGTGGCGCAAGAACTGTCTACCGCATCCATACCACTGACCTCGACGAGCTTCTTCAACAGCGAAACCAGCCGGAAGTTGCCAGCCATCCGGTAGTGCAGCCGGAATTCGTTGTGCAGGAAGTGGTCGACGCTGTTTCATCTCTGACAGATCGCACAAGTGAGCCGATGCCAGAGCCGCGCTGGCCGGAACGGGCGCTTTGGCAGTTGCCATTCAGTGACCTGTCCGTCCCGGAACAGGTCGCCGAAGCTACGCATCTGGTTCAACGATGGTTGGCCGCTGACCTGGTGATCGTTCATATTGAAGCGACCGGTTGGCGATTGGTTGCTGGAGATGAACCGGACGGCGTTGCGGAAATTGTTGATGGCCTTGCCAGGCAGATCACGACGGAACCTGAGCCTGTTGTGTCAACGCAGTGCCCGGAACATGGCTTCGGCCTGGTCGCAACTGCCCGGATTGCAGACTCACGACATTCGAGCGGGTCGCTTTCAGCCTGCTGGACAAACGCGATTCAGGCGGACGAACACGTCTCCCGAAACCTGCAGTTTGCTGCCGGGGTGGTATCGAACATTGTCCGCCGACGTAGCGACCAGTGGCTGGAAATGAGTGACGTCGCCGAGCGGTGCGCCGTCAACGTAGCGACCGTTCGTCGCTGGATCCGGCAAAACCAGCTTGCTGCAATCGTTCTGGGTGGAGAACGGGCGGAGTACCGGGTGCATACCTCCGATCTCGACTGGTTCCTCTACCAACGGCGTCGCAGAACACCCGCGAAACAACACCAGACGTTGTAGTATGTCCGCTGTCGGGAGATCTCTAATAGATGACAGGGGACAGGCAGCGTGAACGATCAACGGGGCATTGTTGTTGGTAGTGCCAATGCGGGCGTCGGGCTGGCAGATGCGATTGCTGTGCTTCGCAATGGCGGCAGCGCGATGGACGCCGCAATCGCGGCGGTTCGAGTCGTTGAGGACAACCTTGAGGATTCCGGGGTAGGAACCGGCGGAATCCCGAACATTCTCGGGCAGGTGGAACTGGACGCCACGGTGATGGATGGCCGCACGCTCGCGGCCGGCTCGGTCGGTGCGATCAAGGGCTATCCAAATCCAATCGATATCGCCCGCAAGGTGATGGAAGAGACTCCGCACGTCATGCTCGTCGGTGCCGGTGCTGAGCTGTTCGCCGAGAAGTACGGTTTCAAGAAAGCCGAACTGCTCACCGATGCTGCCCGCGAAACCTGGGAAACACGCATCAAGGGACTGGATCGGG
>CAZRNC010000030.1:0-7463 GCA_964601285.1 uncultured Thermomicrobiales bacterium
GCAGCTGACATCACCAGCACATCGGCGTTGCCGAGTTCTGCCTCAACCGCTGCCAACATGTCGGATGCGCTCTGCACGGGGACCGTCGTTGCGCCGGCAACCGCCGGTAGCGAACCGGTTGCCGTCGAGACCAGCACCACCTCGGCCCCGGCATCGAGCGCTGCCTGGGCGACGGCATGTCCCTGCTTGCCGCTGGAACGGTTGGTGATGAACCGGACAGGGTCAATCGCTTCCCGCGTGCCGCCAGCGGTGACGACCACCTTGCGGCCGGCGAGCGGCCCTTGCCCTGCCAGCGCCTTGCGAATCATCCCCATGAGGGTTGGCGTCTCCGGCAATCGGCCCTTGCCAGTCAACCCCGACGCAAATCTGCCGGTTTCCGGCTCAATCAGAATCACGCCGCGCCCCTGCAAGGTCGCAATGTTCTGGACGGTTGCCGGATGCCCATACATGCCGCCATCCATCGCCGGCGCAACGACGACCGAACAACGGGCTGCAAGTGCTGTGACCGACAGCAGATCGTCCGACATACCGTTGGCGAGTTTTGCAAGTGTGTTGGCCGATGCTGGCGCAATGACCAGCAGATCAGCACCCTCGCCAAGTCCAACGTGGGCAATATGCGTCGGCAGCCCGCCACCACCGCCGGTCTGCCAGATGTCGTTGTAGACCGGCCGGCCGGTTACGGCCTGGAAGGTCAGCGGTGTCACAAACTTCTCCGCAGCAGCCGTCATCACAACATCGACCAGCGCGCCGGCCTGCGTCAGTTTGCTGGCCAGATCGACCGCCTTGTAGACAGCTATACTCCCGGTGACGCCAAGCACAATGCGCCGGTTCTCAAGCAGCGTTACCGATTCACGAGCCATCAGACCTCCACCTTTCATTTCGCTAACATTCTCAGGAAACCCGGCCACGCGCAATAGATACCTGCAAGATTCCGGTTCTCACTGGTGAGAACGGTGATCGTACGGTATCGTCATTCATGACGATTAGGCACAGGTTTGTCAGGGAGTTGCACGGTTTGACACAGAGGGTCATTGTACTGCTGTCCGTTTTTCTGATGTTGACAGCAGGGTTCGGAACCGTGGCAAACCGCCAGGCATCCGCCCAGCCAACCAGCAGCCCAATCTACTTCCAGGAGACCGGATTTTGGGTTGACGCTGCCTTCGCCGATTTCTGGCAAAACAACGGCGGGCTGATGGTCTTCGGCTATCCGGTCTCCCGCGTCTTCTACCAGGACGGCCTGCACCGGCAGTATTTTGAACGCGCCATTTTCGAGCACCATGAGGACGAGGAGTACCCCTGGAACGTCCTGCTGGTGCGGATTGGCGCGCTGAATACGATCGAACAACGCAACGCAGCCATCGGCCCCTGGGCACAGATCGACGACCCGGAAGATGGCCGCATCTGGTTCCCGGAGTCCGGTCACACGCTGGATGGCATCTTCCTCGACTACTGGGAAAGCAACGGTGGTCTCCAGACCTTCGGCTACCCGCTCTCCGAGCCGATGATCGAACCGGGCCTGAACGATGGCGTTCCGAGAATGGTCCAGTATTTTGAACGCGCTCGCATGGAACATCACCCGGACAAGGCCGGCACCGAGTTCGAGATCCTGCTGGGTCATCTCGGCATAGAGCAATTGCTAACTCGCACCGTGCCGGAAACGGCGCTGAAACGTCAACCACCGACACTCGCCGCCCGCAATAGTCTGCCGATCCCGCCACAACCGCTCTTCGAGCGCGACCCGGTCGCCTGCGGCTTCAATTACGCCTTCTGGGGCGACCTGGCCAACGACTGGACCAACCGCCACTACCTCTCGATGATGGCAAGTTCTGGCTGCGAATGGGTTCGGATGCAGTTCACCTGGAAGGATCTCGAACCGTTCGAAGGGGCACAGCTTTCGGCGAGACTTGCCGGCTACGAACGCGTCGTCGACCACGCCAACGACCTCGGGCTGAAGGTGCTGGTGAACGTCAGCCACGCACCGGAATGGGCGCAGACCGGTGACCCGCTCCTGCCGGCCGAGCCGGAAGCGTTCGCCAGCCTGATGGGTCGGCTCGCCCAGGCGTTTGCCGGACGGGTGCATGCCTGGCAGCTCTGGAACGAACCGAACCTGATCGAGGAGATCCACCAGGAAGTCAGTCCGATGGGCTACCTGCAACTGGCACGGCCTGCCTACCCTGCGATCAAGGCGGCCGACCCGGATGCAGTGGTCGTGTCAGCCGGCCTTGGCCCGACCGGGCTGATGTACGACGATTGGGCGCTCGATGATGCCTGGTACCTTGAGATGTTGCTCTCGTTGAATCAGGGTGAGATCGCCAATTATGTCGATGTTTTCGCTCTGCATGCCTATGGCGCAGGTAATCCACCGGATAGTTACTGGCCCAGCAACCCTGCCGACAACCCGGACTGGGTGGACGGCGCGGAGTTCTACTTCCGCCGGGCGGAGCAACTCCACCGGATCATGGTCTTTGCCGGCATGAACGACAAGCCGATCTGGATCACCGAAACCGGCTGGACCACCCCAAACAGCAACCCGATGTACGGCTACGGCGAATGGGTGGATGAAGAGCTACAAGCGGAGTATGTCGCCCGTGCGCTGGAGATTATCCAGACCGAGTGGGATTGGGTCGACCAGGTCTTCGTCTGGCACTTCAACGCTGCGCCCTACTCCGGCAAGGATGGCCCGTTCTACGGCTTTTCCCTGCTCGACGACGCCGGCCGCCCCCGCCCGGCCCTCCAGAGCATCCACCAATGGCGCACGGAGTTGCTGGCAACGCAGTAGGGACCGCACGCTTCCCCGCGGGAGTAGGGGCGCATCGCATGCGTCCGCGTGAAACACCACGATGTTCAGACAGGAGTAGACCTGTATATCTGTCATCCCTTCGACGTTGCTCAGTAGCGGGCCACAGGGAATCTGTCGTACGGGAGAGGCGATGCCTCTCCCTTCGCGCGTCAGCGCGACATGCTCAACCACGACGCTGCTGCAACGAACCGGCGGATCGTTCCGATCCGAGGGAGAGGCATGGCCTCTCCCGTACGGGTGTCAGATCCCCTGTGGGCCTGTAATCAGGATGACAACCTAAACACCGCTCTTCTCGCATACGTTCGATGATCCTGAAATGGCTGGAACAGGCGCAATGACTACCCGCCTACTTCTCGACGACCATGTCCTTGACCGTCACCAATGTGCGGATACCGGTATGGGGGTCGATTGTCCAGGCGCGGATGGTGAAGGTTCCTTCACCGCGGAACGTGTGCGGCACGAAGATACCGAAGTTATTCTTGATCACACCGCCGACATAGACCGAGCCGTCATTGAAATCAACGACGTAGACGATCTCGCCAGATGGTGACGGTGAGTTGTTCACCAGACTGATGGTCGTCTGCTGGTTCACCTTCGGGCGCATACTTGCCGATGTCGGGAACGACAGCACCGTCCAACCAAATTCGTCCTGATCAACCGACGGGATCGC
This sequence comes from uncultured Thermomicrobiales bacterium, assembly GCA_964601285.1. Lineage (GTDB taxonomy): Bacteria > Chloroflexota > Chloroflexia > Thermomicrobiales > CFX8 > CAYWXR01. The sequence continues at coordinate 3,471 of CAZRNC010000030.1, forward strand.
CAGATACGGCTCGGCGAGAGGACTCACAGCGTCACGGCCCAGAGGAGCCTTGCCGGGGGTTCCGATGTTGCCGCGTCCAAATTGCGGCATCTCGAGTTCCCCATCCGGCTCTTCGGTCTGGATTGGCTCTTCTTCGACCGGGTCGGGCGAGACCGGCTCTTCGGTTGGTTCCGGCTCCGGATTCTGCAGACGAGTGTAACGCCACTCGTAGTAGTGGCTGCCGACGTTGCCCGCTTCGACTTCCCAGCCAGCCGGATTGCCTGGCGTGTAGGTCAATACACGGCGCTCAAACGCCTGCACCAGCACATCGCGCTGTTCGCCATCCACCTGCACCGTCGTCCAGTAGGCCTCGGTGATCGGCAGACCGGTGGCGAAGAACGGGTGGACGAAGAGTGTGCCCCAGCCCATGGTGTCGTTCTCGTAGATCGTGCCTTCAGCGATCATGAACTGCCAGAAGACCGACGCCACCGTGTGACCGGTTTCGGCAACCGGAGTCTCAGCTGTGACTCCATGGACGGCCAGGTCCGGATTGTCACCAACACCGGCATCACGGTTCACCGTCGCAGAAATAACCGAACCGGTTTCGTGGGCTTCGGCACCGAGCAGTTGCCCGAATGTTGCATAGGTCGGACCGGCGGGGTCGGTCACATCACCAGCGACGTTGATCACTGCCGGCGAGTGGGTCTCGAATTCGTTGTCACCAAGTTGGAGCCGGCCGGTGATCAGCTCGGTTGCCAGCAAACCATTGACGACATACCACGGGCTTTCCGGCCCGATACCATCCTCAACCGAGATCTCCATACGCGACTTGTCGAAATACTGGACCAGACGTTTGCCGTCCGGACCTTCAACATAGTCCTCCAGCACGCCGCCGGTGAAACCTTCCGGTCCCCAAATCCAGGTCCGCACCGCTGCTTCAGCAGCAACCGGGCGGTCAGTCCGCTCCCAGGTCCGCAGAAAATCGTCGTTGGCTGGCTCTTCGGCGCTGGTCAGCAGCGGTGAGGCCACCGCCATCATCAGCACCGCACAGCCGGCCAGCGATACAAGGCGCACAAGTCGAGAAAGCTGAGGCGTCACTACATTTCCCTCCGAATAGCGGATTTCAGACAAACCATATGGCATACCAGCGGACATTTTCCCCCGAACCGCCGGTATTGGACGATGGTGCATACACATTTGCGACAGGCTTGATTGTCTCGACAAGTAAAGCACGCAACCACCCGGATGGTTAGCCCGCGACAAAAAGAGAGCGGCCGGGGTGTCAGGACCACCCCGGCCGCAGTGCAGGATCGTGTTGTCGGAATCAGGTAGTGCCTAGTAGACCTCGAGGTAGCGGTTGCGCTCCCACTCGGTTACGTGCAGCCGGAAGGCGTTCCACTCCTGGCGCTGGGCTTCTGCCAGGCGCTCGAAGCAGTGCTCACCGAGTGCGTCCTTGACCACCTCATCGCGGGACATCTCGTCGACTGCCTCGCCGAGCGTCGCCGGCAGCATCTGGACGTTTCGTCGCTCGAGATCTTCCTCGGTGAAGAGGTACAGGTTCTCCTCCACCGGTTCCGGCAACGGAAGCTCACGCTCGATGCCATCGAGGCCGGCAGCCAGCATGACCGCATAGGCCAGGTATGGGTTGCAGGACGGATCCGGACAGCGCAGCTCGATGCGGGTTGCCTTGGTGCGTCCGGCACGAATCATCGGAACGCGGATCAGGGCCGAGCGGTTCTGGCGTGCCCAGGAGATGTACACCGGGGCCTCGTAGCCCGGAACCAGCCGGCGATAGGAGTTCACAATCGGTGCAAGTACAGCCGACATACCGCGTGCATGGACAAGCTGGCCGGCCATGAAATGCTTGGCAAGCTTCGACAGACCATAGTCGTCATCGCTATCCACAAACAGGTTGTCGCCGGTCGTCATGTCGGTCAGCGACTGGTGGACATGCATGCCCGAACCATTGATGCCGGCAATCGGCTTCGGCATGAAGGTCGCATGCAGGCCATGCTGCTGGGCGATCGCCTTCAAGGTGTACTTGAACGTGGCGCCCTGGTCGGCGCTGGAAATGGCGTTGTCGTATTCAAAGTCGATCTCGTGCTGGCCGATGGCGACCTCGTGATGGCCTGCCTCGACCTTGATGCCCATCTTCTGGAGTGCACGGATCATGTCCTTGCGAACCGTTGCCGCCAGGTCGGTTGAAAGATCGAAGTATCCGGCCCGGTCGTGCGGCAGAACCGCGATGCTGCCATCCTCTTCCTTGTTGAACAGGAAGAACTCCGGCTCTTCGCCGGTGTTGAACACGAAGCCCAACTTGGCGGCGCGTTCGATCTGTCGCAACAGGACCGCCCGCGGGTCGCCCGGGAACAGCTCACCATCCGGCCGGTATACCCAGCAGATCACGACGGCAGTCTTGTTCGGCTCATCTTCCCAGGGGATGATGTTGAAGGTTGCCAGGTCCGGCATCAGGAACATGTCGCTCTCGGCGATCCGGGCAAACCCGGCAATCGAAGAGCCATCGAACCATTGACCGTGCTCAATCACATCCGGGAACGCCTCGACCGGAATCGTCACCATCTTGACGATGCCCATCACGTCGGTGAATTGCAGATTCACAAAGGTGATGTTCTGCTCGCGGCAGATATCCAGAATCTCGTCAGCGGTGGGAACTGGGGTTGTGCGGCCCGGGGGTGCGATCGGTGCTACCACTCAGGTTTCCTTCCTCGGCTCGTTCGTGCCGGCTTCTCTAGCCAGCGCGTCGGTTCCTACAGCCGGAAAGGATACGCCCGGGGTTGTCGCCTGAACTGTTGCAGATTGCACGAATGTTCAATTCAGGATTTGTGCAGAATGCACAAAGCACTACGGCTGTGAGATCGTAACCCCACCGCTGCACGGCCGCTTCGGGTTCGGCACGTCTGGATTCTCGGCATAGTCGCGCAGGAACGCCTGGATCCGCACATCGAGCGGTGATTCGACATCCAGTTGCGCACCCCAGGCAGTCAGGACAATCGGCGACCGCAATCCGGGATAGGGCGCAGCGATAACATACAGTTCGCCGGACGCATGGGATTGAATCGCATCGATTTCATCCTCGGGAAGTTCCGGATCGTAGGCAATCCAGACCGCACCAACCGCCAACGACGCAACCGCGTTTTCATCCTGTACAGGAACGCGGTATTGTCCGCAATCCTGGATTACTCCGGCGTTTGGTCCACCGTATGGCGGACGGGTGTCATAGTCGATCGGCCCTTCAACAACTTCGTTGACCAGACCAGGATAGAGTTGCAGGCCTTCGATCTCTTCGGGAAGTCCTTCACGGTTCATCGTGATGTAGACATTGATGAACGAAAATCCGATCAACAGAACCACGACAAGCGGAACAAGTATCTTGCTCCATTTGCGAGCATGTGAGGATCCATGGGTTCCGGCAGGGGCTGGGGGAGATGCAGCGTTCACGGTACAGATGCCTATCTTGTGATCTGCTTCACAATCATTTCCGCAACCTTATCACCGCTCCGGATCCGTCTCAACGGAATGCGAAGAAACAGGCTCCGTATGCAGTATCCGGCATCAACGTCCAGACACCACCCAGCGACTGGACCCCTCCCGGCCGGCTGACCGTCACCGACCATGAACCGGCTGGCAGGCTGACCGTCCGGGACGGCGCGCCGGACTGGCAAGCAGCCGGCACACCGCCCGGCGGCGGACAATCCGCACACCCGTCAACAACGATTTCGATCTGGTCCGGGCCGCTCAGCGCAACGGTCAGGGCAGACGTACCCTGATTGACCACGGTGAGCGTGAAGTTGCCTGACGCAGGCGAGTGCGTGCCCAGCGGAGAGGGCCCGAGCGGCGCGAGTCCGCCCCCGGCTGGACCGGCAGATTCAGTTGGCGGCGAAATGCCATAGCGCCATTCAAAGTAGTGGCGTCCAACATTGCCGGCTTCGACCTGCCAACCAGCCGGGTTGCCGGGGGTAAAGGTCAACACCCGGCGCTCGAACACCTGAACCA
>CAZRNC010000030.1:7473-15263 GCA_964601285.1 uncultured Thermomicrobiales bacterium
CCAGCACTTCGGTATAGCTTTCGGCGACTTTCACATTCGTCCAGTATGGCTCGGTTATCGGATAGCCGGTGGCATAGAACGGATTGGGAAATAGTTGCCCGGTTCGGGGTGGCCCGTCTTCCTGCACCAGCCCGCTGCCGGTCATGAACTCCCAGAATGGAGAGGCGACGCTATGGCCGGTTTCCGGCACGACGATCGCAGCAGTCACGCCACGAGCAGCCAGCCCGGCATCACTACTGATCGTCCCCTGGCGATCAACCCGGTTGATGATTGCCGACCCCTCAGAAGCTGCCGGCTGGTCAAGCAACCCGGAAAAGGTGGCGTAGGTTGGCCCGGTCGGATCATCCCAGTCACCGGCAACATTCACCTGCGCCGGCGACCGCGTTTCAAAATCGTTGTCACCCAATTGCAGGCGACCGCTTACCAGCTCCATCGCCAGCAGCCCGTTGGTAACCTGCCAGATTGAATACTGGCCGACGGTCGGGTCGAGACTGCGTTCCATCCGGCTTTTATCGAAATACTGCACTTCCCGGCCGATGCCGGGCCGTTCGCTGGTCTGCTCCATCATCGGGCCAGTAAACGGCGCAGGTCCCCACATCCAGGTACGGCTAACCTGGTGCGCAGCGACCGGCTGGTCGGTCCGGTTCCAGGTACGCTCGAACGCGCTGTTACCCGCCGCCGATTGCGTCAATGCCGGCAGCCCGATGCCAATCAGCAACGACACAACCAGAGCGGCTGAAATTCTGGTCCACAGACTGATCAATATACGCCCCTTATCCGGCCCGATCTGGCGGATGGAAGTTCCGGCAATGTACGCCCATTACCGCTGATTCTGCTACACTGCCTGCCAGAAAACGTATGCTCGATATCATTCATAGGAGTACCACGGAGATGATGCGAAGGGCACGCTTCCTTTCGGTCTGCCTCGTTCTGATGCTGATTGTATCCAGTTGCGGCTTTGGTGACTCTGATCCGACCGCCACTCCTGAACCGCCAGCGTCGACGCCGACCGTCGAACCGACTGTTGCAGAGGCAACCGCTACCCCGGAGGCTACTGCCACCGAGGAACCAACGGCAACCCCCGAGGCATCCGGACCAATCAATATTGATGCCCTCTGGTTCTCCATGGATTCCCAGCAGGTTTATGGCGGCACCAGCCGGGTGCGGGTAAGCGTCGTGCCTAACCGTTCTCCGGATGGCGAGGTGCGGGTTGGTTTCTTTGAGACCGAAGTTGCCGGCTCTGGTGAACAGTGGCGAGCCGCCGGATGGATGGCTGTCATTACGGCATCGCTCCTGCTTGGCGAAGATCCGTCGCAATACGAATTCTCGTTCGATGTCGCCGGGCGCATTGATGGCCCATCTGCCGGTGCCCTGATGACTGCGGCTGTGTTGGCCGGGTATCTCGGCCACCAGATCGACCCAGCCATCACCATGACCGGAACGATCAACCCGGATGGCACGATCGGGCCGGTTGGCGGTATCCCACACAAGATCGCCGGTGCTGCCCAGGCAAACAAGACGCTGGTGCTGGTGCCTTCCGGGCAGCGGTTTGACTACGACTACTCCCAGGGGCAATCTGTCGACCTGGTCCAGACCGGACAGCAGCATGGCGTCGAAGTGCGCCTCGTGCCCGATATCTACGCCGTCTACACCATCCTGACCGGTGAGACGCTGCCGGTAATTGAATCGCAGGGTACGGCCCAGATGCCCCCGGCTGCGTTCGACAAGATGCGGGCAGCTGCCACCAGCTGGCACGCTCGCTACCAATCGGAACGTGCGCGGTTCTCGGCGCTGCCGGCCGATGTCCAGGACTACCGGATCGGCGCAATCGACCTGGCAGACTACTGGGCATCAGAATCCAGCCGGCTCCTTGGTGAGGGGCAGGTTTCGAACTCCTACCGCTACGCCTGGTGGGCCGCTGCACAGGCCCGGGTCGCAACGCAGGCGGCAGAGCTGGACAACCTCTACTTCACCGTTGGTTTCGAAGGGATGATCTCCCGGCTGGAGTCAACCCAGTCGGCTGTTACCCGGATGAGCGCCACCCTGCAACGGATCGAGGCAGAACGCCCGCGGTCATCGAGCGACGCCGTGTCGATCATGGATGCTTCATCGAATCTCTCGATTGCCCAGGGCATGATCTGGGAGGCGGAAGACGCCCTCCGGAAGCTGAGCATGAGCGAATACACCGAAGATGACATTCTGACAGCGATCTACCAGGCAGCATTCAATTACGCGCTGGCGGATGTCTACCTGGACCTGGCGGAAGACATCCTGGATATCGGTCTGGGCTTCGGTTCTTCGCCGGCCCCGAGTGCCGAAGTGCTGGCCTCGATCTCCGGAACCCTGCGCCGTGGTGCAGAGGCAAACCTGAACTATTTCGAGTCGCTTATCATCGCGCCGTGGGCCGAGCAGAACGGCATCTCACTGGATGTCGCCCGCCTCTACATCATGGAAGCCGATGGCGACTACCTGACGGCTGTCGCTGCAATCAATGGTGCAGGCGCACTGGCCGGACGGATGTCCCGGCCGGAAGCACAGGCAACCATGTGGATGGGCGCGTCGATGACGGCCTACATCACCTCGTCCTCACTGATCGCCAAATACTATTCGCTCGGTGCGCAGGTCGATGAGTTCGGCTACATCGTCGGCTTCGACCGCTCGACCGGCATGGCCGACATGCTCGACCTCGCCGACCAGCGTGCGCGCCAGTGGACCAACGGAGTCGCCGATGAAGATCCGGTGTCGTCGCTCTACTATTACGAGAATGCCCGCATCCTCCGTCAGGGTGACTCCACCGACCAGTTGGACGCACTGCGAAACTACTGGCAAGCCGCCATGCTCTCATCGGTCCTGTCGATCATCGCCGATTCCACGGTGAGCGAATAAATCGGACATAGACGTAGCGGCGCAACTATGAAAGCTGGCGTATCGCATCGGTAATCAGGAGCGACGATCTCTCTTCGTCATTGCGCCTATTGGACAGCAAAACGAAAGCCCCGGTCCTTTCGTTTGTACGATCAAACCTGGTCGGTTTCATCCCTGGTTGGCGTAAGGATCTCGTATCGTCTACGGTGGGGAACAGAGCGGTCGCGGAGGAGTCTGGCAGTGTCGATCGAGCGGACTTTTCCGGGGTTGGGGTCGGGATGGGTGGCGAAGTGGATCGTTGCCGGCAGATAGCGGCCCAGATGGCCGGAAAGCACCGCTTCTGCGACCAGTTCCAGGTCCGACACTCCAGGGACATCCTCCACTATGGCATCCGGTTCAGCATTGCCGGCCTGGCCATCCAGCCAGATATACAGCCGCTCTTCAGGTTCCGCCGTCACCGTTTCCACCAATCTTCCCGGGTGTTTCGCCTCGTGAGTCATAAACATCATGCTAGGATACGTCACAAGAATATATGGTGATTGAACGGCTGTCGTCACGTGACCAGCCGGGACAAAAGATTCCAGACGAGAGGAACGATTCCATGAGTGTTGCGGCTCCAGGACTAGAGGGCCTTATTGTTGCAGAGACTTCGCTTAGCTCTGTCGATGGAACGAACGGTATCCTGGCCTTCAGGGGATACAACGCAAACGACATTGTCAACAAGGTCAGCTTTGAAGAAATCCTCCATCTGCTCTGGTACGGCGCACTTCCTACCCAGGAACAGCTTGACGAGCTGAACGCGAAGCTTGCCGCACACCGGGCGCTGCCGGACGAGGTCATGAACGTCATCCGGGCACTGCCAACCTCCGGCCCACCGATTGATGCCCTCAAGGCCGCTGTTGTGGCTTTTGGCATGCTGGACGACGACCAGGACTCATGGGACCACGATGCGCTGATTGACAAGTCGATCCGCACCACAGCCGCCATGCCGACGATGCTTGCTGCGTTCGAGCGGTTGCGAAACGGCAAGGAGCCAGTCGCACCGGCAGACGATCTGCACACCGCCGACAACTTCCTCTATATGGTCCATGGCGAGCGCAAGAGCGAGAACATGGGCAAGGCGTTTGATGCCTACCTGATGCTGCTGGTCGAACATTCGATGAACGCATCGACGTTCACCGCACGGTCCACCATCTCGTCATCAACCGACTACTACTCGGCAATCGCTGCAGCACTCGGTAGCCTCAAGGGCATCGCCCATGGTGGCGCGAACATGATGGCCATGAACATGCTGCTGGATATTGGCGACCCGGCCAAGATTCGCGATTATGTTGACGAATCACTCCGGATCAAGCGCCGCCTGATGGGCATCGGCCACCGGATCTACAAGGTTCGCGATCCACGGGTGAACCATCTGATGGCATGGTCGGAAACGATCGCCGAAGAAATTGGTGACAACACCTGGTATCAGCTGGCCCACAATATGGAAGTGTTGACCAACGACCATCCATACTTCACCGAACGCGGACTCTATCCCAATGTGGAGTTTTACTCCGCCCCGCTGCTCTACAACCTCGGATTCCAGCCAGACCTGATGCCGGCAATCTTCGGCATCTCCCGCATCGGCGGCTGGAGCGCCAACCTCCTCGAGCAGGTCGCCGAGAACCGGCTAATGCGCCCGCAGGCCAAGTACGTCGGCCCCGAGCACCAGGAGTTCGTCCCGATCGAAAACCGCTAGACGCCGGCCAACCAGACACAGAAACGCCCCTCGCAGCATTTGCGAGGGGCGTTTTGTTGGAATCATAGTCGCCTGTAGGGGGCACATACGCCCGGGTGCAACGCCACGAGATTCAGACAGGAGCAGACCAGTTTGGACTGTCATTCCGACGAAGGAGGAATCCGTTTCCCTTTGTCCGAGCCGGAGTTACGGATTCCTCCTTCGTCGGAATGACAGTTCAGGCGGATCTGCCCGTGCCAAGGTTTCGGATGGACCACCAGCGGACGCATGCGATGCGCCCCTACCCCTGCGGGGATGCAGCCTACTCGGACTCCTCGGTCCACTCGTCGTTGGACACCTCTTCGGTTTCGACCGGGGTGCTCAGCTTGCTGGCATCGCCCTCGCCTGGTGCAACGAGGATCACGTTGCGCGATGGCTGGTAGTAGCTGTAGAAGACCCGGTCGCCGATGACGTTGCCGTCGCGGTCGGTCACCGTTCGGTGGATCGAGGCGCTGAACCCGTCGCCGGCGGATTCCACCCAGGCTTCCTGGCCCGGCTTCATCTCCGAGTTTTCCTCGCGATACACCTTTTCCTTGTCAGCCTCGACGATGTTCGCAATCTCCGGCTCGCCAACATCGATGCTCCAACCCTGGCTGGTTCCCCACACCTGGACGGTGTGGTATTCGCCATCGGCCCACGACCGGATAGCCAACCAGTTATCGGTGGTGTTGACGAAGTTGAAGTCCAGCCCGTAGTCAGCATCGACCGTCGCGTCCAGCCCCTTGAGGCCGCCGACACCTTCTCCATACGACGGAATCCAGTAGAGATGCCAGCTGCGGTTGGTGATATCAACACCAGTCCAGAACGCTGCCTGGAAGACGGTTGTCGCCACCAGGCAGATGCCACCTGCTACGGATGGAACGGTACGCGGCACGCCATCGGCACCAATCACGATGCCATAGCCCATCTGATAGCCATCCTCAAGTGAGGTGCTGCCGCCAGCGGCCTGGTTGAACGAGAACGTGCCGCCCGGCGGGATCAGCGCGCCATCAATGGACGCTGCGCCAACCTCAACGTTGATCTTGCGATTGGTGCTGGAGTTCCCATAGTAGGTAACCGACTGGGCCAGCATGTCTGGCAGATGGATGTTGCCGGCGAGGAGCATGGGGTCCGGATTCTCGGCAACGGCCAGATTTACGACCGGGTTTCCATGGAGCGCACCATCGATCGCAGCCGAAACGGATGCTTCGAGATCAATCGACCGACCCGGATCAGCGTTGTCGAGGACGGTGAAGTGGTCGCCGCGCCAGCGTAGCCCGGTCCCGGTTCGGGACGCTCGTTCGGCAATCGGGCTGATGAGCGCATGCATCTTGTCGCGGTTGACCTGAATGTTGCCTTGTGCCGGATCAATCTCGAATACATCGGCATAGGCAACCGGGTCGAGCCATTCCTCGCCGTCCGGCCAGACGATGAGCATTCCGCGCTGCATGATCTCGGTGATCTGCTGGAAGACTGGCTGAACGTCGGTTCCGGCAAGCGACGGTCTGGTGACATCGACAACCAGCTTGACATCGCGATTGCCGTTCTCGAGCGCCGCCCCGACGGCAGCCATCGTGGCCGGCAGATCCAGCTTGCGCTGGTCGCTGCTTTGCAACACGTAGAATCGTCCGTTGCCGGTGTGGCGAACGGCTGCATCCTGCGCTTCAGAATCGATAACGGAGGCGAGGGTTCCGATTCGGCGTTCGACCGCCTGCATGTCCAGCTTCACGCTTGCGCCGTCGTAGCGCAGGAGACCCAGCAGTTCCTCGGGCGTCAGTTGCCAACCCTGGTCTTCGTCGAGCAGGCGCAACGGCTGGCCGGCAAACTTGTTGGCATCGTCCAACACTGCTTCCAGCTCTCCGGTCGAGATCTTCGGGTCGATGGTCACCAGCGGCAATGCCACCGGCCCGGATTCCATCTGACCGATCGTGTTCTTAAGCGCCAATGCTGCCCGGTGGCCGTTGACAGCAATGCCATCCTCGGCCGGGACCACCACGACGGCCTGCCCGTTCCAGGAGAACGCAGCATTCCGGGGCGGTTCAACAACAGAGGCAGTGAGGCCGTTCATGGTTTCCATGAACTGTTTGTCGTCAAAAATGACCACCGGCTGCACATCCAGCCCGTTGGTGCGGGCGATGAAGCGTTCGCCGACTGCTTCCATGAATGAGCCATGACCAACTTCGGCCGCACGTTCACGGGTGGCGTCCAGATCAAACGAGATTCCGAGTTGGGATGGTGTAACCTGGCGGGTTGATTCGCCAACCTCAACCGTCAACGGTTGGGTCAGGTAGCGGTCGAGATGGCTGGCCAGCGCCGGCTCGGTCGCATCCCAGCCTTCTGCACCGACAGCGAAGCCGCCAATTCGAACACCGGCTTCGATCTCGCCCTGTTTCAACGGCAGCCCGGCAACCACTCCAATAAAGAGGAGCAATGCTGCCGGCAGCGCCGCCGCGGCTATCGAGAGATAGGTGATGAGACGCGCACGATCCGGCCCACCGGGCATTCCGGCAGACCGTTTCCCGGTGTCATCCCACGAAACGGACGGTTCATTCGTGTTGGCTACGGTGCTCATCCAGGGCTTTCTATCTCCAGAGAAGATCAAGGACAATCTGTATCTGACAAGCTACTTCGGACGAATTGGTTAGCCCGGCAGAGAACGTTCGAAGTTCATAAACCGGTGCCAAAACAGCACAACGGCAACCACTATTCAACCATAGCAGTGAGCGTTCGTCAGAAGCCGACGATCAGACGACTTCGTAGTCCCCAAGGTTCGGCGCGGCCGGCGGATATTGTGGATTCATCTGCTGCAACGCTTCGACGACGACCCGTGAGATAACGGCATCGCGAAACCATTTCCGGTTTGCCGGCACCACATACCAGGGGGCTTCGTCGGTCGACGTCGCGTTGATCGCCTCTTCAAACGCTGCCTGATAGTCAAACCAGCGCTCGCGGTCTTTCAAGTCCTGCGGATCGAATTTCCAGTGTTTCGAGGGGTCTTCCAGCCGGTCTCGCAGCCGCTCGGCTTGCTCGTCACGCGAGATCGACAGATGGAACTTCCTGATCGTGGTTCCACTATCCGCCAGCAGGTTCTCAAATGCCTTGATGTGCTCGTAACGTCGCAGCAGCTGGTCGCGGTCGATGTCACCGTTCACGCGCGGAACCGTCACGT
>CAZRNC010000031.1:0-15154 GCA_964601285.1 uncultured Thermomicrobiales bacterium
TCACGGCGCTGTTCGGTGAAGCATCCTGGGCGGAAGCGTCGACGAAAGCTGCCGACATCGAGAGAGCTATCCGTTGGCTGAACGAAAAGGACTGGCGAGCTGCATATACGGTCCGGGCATCCTACATCGTTGGGCTATCATTGCGAGACATTCGGGACTATCTCGGTCGGCAGGGCGTTCATGTTTCGCACGATACAGTCAACCGCTGGCGTAAGGATGGATTGGTCAACATGAGCGCGTTCTTGTGCGGAAAGGTCTTTTAGATGGCACGGACCTATATCCAATGCCCGGCTTGTGGTAAGAAGGGTGGCTACCGAGTTATGGTGAGGGAAGTGTCCACCGTTGATCCGAAACAGGATCGCTTGCTGTGGGAATGTCGGTACTGCGAGGCAGGTTTCTGGACGGACCCTGACCAGAATGTGATCGAAGTTCGCCCTGTTGATGGGTCGAGTTCAAAATCATGAGTTGCACAATCTGACAAACGTGCCATAATACCGCTAGATTCACCCAACTGTTCCCAATGACATTTCCACAACCCGCGCCGCCGGGCGCGGGTTGTGCCATTCCTGGAGCTCTCAATGTGGCGAAACCCGTCAGTCCAGACGAACGCGAGCGCATCGTTGCCGAGTTTGGGACCGGCAAGTCGTGCAAGCAGATTGCCCGCGAGGTTGGCCGATCGGCAGACACAATTAGCCGGATTGCCCGTGAAGAGGGTCACGAATTCGGACGTACGAATATTGCCAATGCGCGTCGTGCCAACCTGGCATACGGAGCTGAGCGCCGCGCCGCTATCCGGGCATCGACTGTAGAGAATGTTGAGCGGCTACTCGGACAGATGTTTGCACCCGCAACGATTCACAACTTCGGCGGCAAGGACAACACCTACAACAGCCACGAAATCAACGAGCCAACATTTCGGGACAAGCAGTCCATAGGTCAGACAATCGCCACGCTTTGGCGCGTGGTGCAAGCCATTGACGCCGTCGAGGAAACCCAGAACGACACTGCCGGGATAGACCGAGTGTTCGAGATTGCAGACCGGATGGGCGATGAATACGAGTCTATTCAGTCTGAAACAGGCACATAGTATTTCGCGAGCCACGGCGCGTATCAACATTTGGGATGGCAGCGTTCGATCCGGCAAGACCTACGCATCGCTCTGGGCATGGATCAAGTTCGTCTCACAGGCACCGCCTGGCAATTTGCTGATGACTGGCAAAACCGAGCGGACGTTGAAGCGCAACATACTGGACCCGCTGGCTGAACTGCTGGGACCGCGGCGATTCAAACTGGTGTCCGGCTCTGGTGAGTGCTTCATTCTCGGTCGTCGCGTATACATTGCCGGCGCAAACGATGAACGCTCTGCCGGCAAGATTCAGGGGATGACGCTGGTTGGAGCCTATGGCGACGAACTGTCCCTCTGGCCAGAATCGTTCTTTACCATGCTGCTATCGCGGCTCTCGGTTGCCGGCGCACGGTTCTACGGAACGTCCAATCCTGACAGTCCTGCACACTGGCTAAAATCCCGGTTTCTTGACCGGGTGGGCGAGCTGGACTTGAAGCGGTTCCACTTCACCCTCGGAGACAACCCGTCACTCGATGCCGCGTACGTTACGGCACTCAAAACCGAGTACACAGGACTCTGGTACAAGCGCTACATTGACGGCCTCTGGGTTGCCGCCGAAGGCGCGATCTACGACATGTTCGATCCGGACGTTCACGTTGTTGAGTCCATGCCGCGATTGATCCGGTCATGGACAGGCATTGACTACGGCACGTCCAACCCGTTCGTGACCTTGCCACTCTCACATGGCGTCGACGATTGCCTTTATTTTCATGATGAGTATCGCTGGAATGGCAGGCTATCCGGCCGGCAGAAGACCGATGCCGAATACAGTCGTGAGTACCGCAATCATCTACATGGTCTACAGATGGACCCACAATGGACGCACGTCGACCCGACGGCTGCTTCGTTCATCCAGCAGCTCTATCGCGATGGAGTTCGCGGTGTGACAGCGGCTGATAACAGCGTTCTGGATGGTATCCGGGACATATCGTCACTGTTGGCGGCCGGTCGGTTGAAATTCCACGGTCCAACGACGGCAAAGGCGATTGAAGAGTTCCAATCCTATGCCTGGGATGCCAAGTCCCAGTTGCTCGGAGAAGACAAACCGATCAAGACGAATGACCATGCGCCGGATGCCGGTCGTTATGTGGTCAGAGGCACACAATCGACGTGGAAGCGTTGGCTCGGTCGGCGCTATCAGGAGGCTGCATAATGCCACTCCCAGGCTCAGACAACCTGATCTGGCCGCCGGAGGAATGGCGGCCGGCGTTTGCCAAGTTCGCCGAATATGCAGCCTGGTACAGCGGTGATCCGCTCTTGCTGGCACGTGCCTATGGTGGCTCGGTGCAGTGGCGGAAACAGCACGCCTGGTGGCGCTTCTGGGAACGCAGTGACGATCAGTCCGGCGAATACCCGACCCGGTCACAGCTCCATGTTCCGATCGCATCCGACATTGCCACCATCAATGCGGCATTGCTGTTTGGAGAAAAGCCGACGATCACTATCGCCGACGCGCATGTGAAGGAGCCAGACAGTGATGCGGTGAGCGCTGAAGAGCGCCTTGCGCACATCCTAATTGCCGGCGATGTCCATGGCCGACTGGTGAGCGCAGCAGAATCGGCCGCGGCGATGGGTGGCGTCTACCTCAAGGTTGATTGGGACCGGGAACTGATTGATATACCGCTGGTAACGGTCGTGCAAGCCGACGCGGCGATTCCAGATTGGCACTACGGCATTCTGACCGGCGTGACACTCTGGAGGGACATCGAGCGGTTCAATACCACCGTTTGGCGGCATGTAGAGCGCCACGAGACGACGCCGGACGGAACCGGCATCGTGCTCCATGGACTGTACAAGGGCACAGAGGACCGGCTCGGCGTTCGGCATGATTTGACTGCGCACGAGTACACGGCGTCATTCCCGGAGGTAGTCCGGCTGCCGTTCAAGGGGTTGGGTATCCGCTACATCCCGAACATGGCACCGAATCCACTGTTTCGCGGCTCTGACCTGGGGCGGAGTGACTTCCAGGGTGTTGAGGGTATGTTCGACGCACTTGATGAGACGTTCAGCTCGTGGATGCGTGACATCCGGCTCGGCAAAGCGCGGATTATGGTCCCTGAAGAGTACCTTCAGAAGTCCGGTGACCGGTTTCTGTTCGACACCGATCAGGAGGTCTTCACGCCACTGGATATGAGCGCAGGCGATCGATCGATCACGACCCAGCAGTTCGCTATCCGGTTCGATGAACACGAGCGCACGGCCAATGCCCTGATCGAACGTATCGTTTCCCGGGCCGGCTACAGCCCGCAGACGTTCGGCCTGTACATCGACGGCCGGGCGGACAGCGCAACAGCCCTGAGGGTCAGGGAGCGGCGTACGTTGATGACTCAGCAGCGCAAACGATCCTATTGGGAATCGCCTCTAGTCGACATTGCTGAGATGCTGCTCGCTGTTGATCGTGCCGTCTTCAATCCGAGCCTGACACTCTTCCGTCCGTCGGTTGAAATGGCCGACAGTTTGACGCCGGACGAGGTGGAACTGGCGACTGCTGTTGACATGGTGAACCGGGCCGGCGCAGCGTCGATCGAGACACTGGTACGGATGCTGCATGTCGGATGGGACGATGCGCAGATCGTGGCCGAGGTTGAGCGTATCCGAGCCGAGCGCGGCTTGGCGTTACCCGACCCAATGCAGGTCGGCATAGCGTAAGGAGATGACAGTGGCTAGCATCAACGTCCGCATAGCCGATTTGGAAGAGGTCAAGAACGTGATTGAGGCCGCGGCTGAACTTCTCGCCGAGGTTTCACACAAGGGCGATATCAAGAGCCATGACAAGGTGGTTCAAGAGCTTTGGTCTGCATTGAACACTCTTGGCGAATCTCGATCGGATGCATCCCAATGATTTACATTGCCTCGATTGTTGCGGTCGTGGCCGGCTTTAGCGTCGGGTTCATGGCTGGTGCTGTCTTCCGGTCAATTGCGCGACCTTGCCGGCACTGTGATGAAGGCGACCGGGAATCCCCGTACAAGCTGCCGCCGACCGAGGATGTGCCGATTCGGGAAGCGTTCAGCCAGTGAATGACAAGGACTGGTTCTGGGTGGGGTTCTTTTCAGGGTCGGTAGCGAGCTTCTTGTTCGCTTTCCTTCTGGCCGTGACGCTGCTCAAATGAACCGCCGTTACTACCTGATGCTTTGGATTCATGACCGGCTTTCGCGCCTAACTTCTCGAATCTTCCACCGCTAAGGACATCCCAATGCCGATCTCTCCTGCCCAGGCTGAATCTGAGGCGGAGGAGTTGCGGCGTCTCTATGCCGAGCTTGAAGAGGAGCTGCTGGCGCTCATTACCAACCGCACAGCGCGCAACATCGACTCCCCTCGTTGGGCTGTCGATCAGTTGGCAGCGTCACGAGCAATTCAGAAGACCATCAGGGCACACACGGGCCGCATCGAAGCACTCGGAGCCGAACGACTCGGCACGCTGGTACAGCAGGCGTATCTGACTGGCGTATCTGGCGCCGGGAGTGAGTTTGGAGGCATCGTTGGCAGATCATCGTTGGAACGGGCGAGTGTCACACCCGCGCAAGCGCTCATTCGAGAGGCTGCATTCAACCTTCAGAGCACGCACCTTGCCGTACTCCGGCAGGTTGATGACGTCTACCGGCAGATCATCGCTGAAGGTTCACGGACAGCCATTGCCGGCGGTGAAACGCGCAAGCAGGCAGCCCAGCGCATCCTGAACCAGTTCGCCGATCGCGGCATCACTGGTTTTGTTGATGGCGCTGGGCGTAATTGGTCGCTCGATACCTATGTTGAGATGGCGACCCGGACAGCACTCGGCAGGGCAGCCGTCCAGGGCTTTATCGACACGATGATTGCCAACGGCGTCGACCTGGTGATTGTCAGCAACTCGCCGGAACCTTGCCCACTCTGCCAGCCCTGGGAAGGCAAGGTGTTGAGCCTGACCGGTGCTACGACCGGCATGGTGACGATGGCCGGCGGACGGCAGGTGTCTATAGCCGGCACATATGCCGAGGCGCAGCGATCAGGATTGCAGCACCCAAACTGTACCCACCGGCTATTGAGGTTCATTGAAGGCTACACCGAGCCAATCACTGATGAACCGAACCCGCAGCGCTACGAAGATCGGCAACGGCAGCGGGCGATTGAGCGCAACATCCGCAAGTGGAAACGGCGCGAGGCGGCTGCACTCGATGAGCCGGCCCAGGCACAGGCACACGCTAAGGTCCGTGAGTGGCAAGCCGAGATGCGGAGGTTCATTGACGAGACTGGCCGGCGGCGAGACTACAGCCGGGAGCAGATCAAGGCTGGGAAATCTGGAACTGCTACGACTCCAGTGCCGCAGGTCAAACCTTCGGAAGTGGTGCCGGTTGATCGTCGATTGAAGAAGGCGGCTCGGGATGAAATTGCTGAAGCCCTGCAAGCGGTCGATGCTGTTCACACCTTGCCGGCCGTCGAAGGTATTACTCCGGTTCGGCGTGTCTACGTCAAGAGCGACAATCGGCTAGGCGATTTCAACCCGAATCGTAATAGCCGGATCGGTATCAGGACTGAACTCCCTGAAGGAATCCCTCCGCATTATGGTATGACGTTTCTGCATGAGATGGGCCACATGATCGACTATGTGGTGGTTGGGAAAGAGCAGGCATATGGCACGCTGTTGAGCCGGTTCAATACACCTCCGCATTGGGAGACATTCTGGAGTGCAGTCGCGCAGAGCCGCTGGTTTGGTGTCACGCATAGCATCTACTCAATGCTAAAAAGCAGCGGAATGGAACGTGAACTAATCGGGCAACTGGAGTACCTGTTGCACCCGGCCGAAATGTGGGCACGAGCGTACAGCCAGTACATCGCCGGACGATCGGGTAGTGATCTCCTGGCAAGGGAGCTGCTGGCGATACCGACCTATGGCAATCTTGGGAACGCCATGTTGGGCGTACAATGGGAAGATGACGATTTCAGGAACGTTGGAGCGGCGGTCGAAGCCGTCCTGAGGGCAGAAGGGCTGATGCAATGAGCGCTATGATAGATGGATTCGACCCGGCCCCGGTGATCGCCCTCGGAGAGATGATCCGGCAACGGAAAGCTGCCGGGATGTCATTCGAGGCAGTGCTCGCCAGTCTCACTGCCGACGGATATACCATCACGCCAGCGTTCTTCGAGCAGGTGGGCTGGTTGTACGGCGTTGGCCGGCCAGACCGATCCTACGTAGACCACAACGGACTGGATCAACCAGAACCACCACAAGACCCTGCCTGGATTGAACGATTCATTCCGTCCGGATAAATATGCTAGCCAGAACAAACATGCAGCCGCCTCCGGGCGGCTTTTTTGTTGCCTCCGAGTTCCGCCAAGGGCGAAAGGGGGTGATTCACGGGCGGCGAATCCGCCCACCATAGAGCAGTAGCGCAATTGGAAGCGCACATGCTTTGGGAGCATGGGGTTGCAGGTTCAAGTCCTGCCTGCTCTACAGCAGGGGATGTCGTGCTGCCTCGCCGTTCACGGCTAACCCTGCTTTTGGGGAACTAGCTCAACTGGAAGAGCTTCCGGTTTGCATCCGGACGGTTGTCGGTTCGAGTCCGACGTTCTCCACCGGGACCACCGTGCCAAGTCTTTCTAGAAGGCGTCAGTCGTGTCCACGTCTATAGGCGCGGTGAATCCTGTCCTTGCTGGAGTAGCTCAGTAGGTAGAGCGACTGCCTTCCAAGCAGAATGTCGCAGGTTCGATTCCTGTCTCCAGCTCCGATTGGCCGGCATTGTGCCGGTCATTTGCATGCCGACGGGCAGTAAACGGTTGCGCTACAGCGGCGCGGTAAACAACGCTGGCCAGAAAGGAATACGCCATGTTCATCCCGACCCGCGACGACATCCGGCCATATCTCGCTGCTGATGATGGTGAGACTGCCGGTGGCGGTACTGACGAGACCTCGGAGAACAACGCGAACACCGGCGGTGAAACAGGTGGATCCGAGTCAGATCAACCCGCTATCAGCTTCAAGGACGAGAAATCCTTCATGATTCGCATCAAGCGCGAGGCCAATTCCCAACTCGCAGCCCGGGCAAAAGAGCTCGGTTTCGATTCGGTTGCTGACATGGAAGCTGCCGTCAAGGCTGCCAAGGCAAAGACCGAAGCCGACAAGAGCGAGTTGGACAAGGCGAGGGAGGCGGCTGCCAAAGCCGAAGACGACAGGGTGGCAACGCTTGAGCGTGCCAACGACCGGCTCATCAGGGCTGAGGTGAAGAGCATCGCGTCTGATCTCCAGATCATTGACAGTGATGCTGCCTACCTGCTGATGGGAAAGGAAGATGTTGCGGTAGACGACGGTGGCAACGTCTCCGGTGTGAAGGAGTCGCTGGAAGCACTCCTCAAAGCCAAGCCGTTCCTCAGGAAGAGCGACGGGGCAGCTTCCCGTAGTGGCGGGGAGTTCAATGGGAATGACGGCAACAAGAGCAGCACGTCAATGAACAGGCTAATCCGACAGGCGGCCGGGCGCGAATAACCCGGCAACAACCAAACGAACCTGACAACCCGGCCAGTGAGCCGGGTTTTGTGTTGAAAGGACTTCGACAATGGCAGTCATTGATCGCAGTGGCGCATCTGCGCTTATTCCCGAGGAATACTCCCGGGAAATCTTCAAGGCCGTCCCGGAAGCATCGACCGTGATGCGACTGGCACGACGCTTGCCGAACGTCTCCCGTGCGCAGTTCCGGATTCCGGTGCTTGCCGGCCTGATCCAGGGTGGTTGGGTGAGTGGCGAGGCATCGGTAGCCAACCCGAACCACGGTCTCAAGCGGACATCCGCCGCCAACTGGACCAACGTCTTCCTGAACATCGAAGAGATCGCCGTGATCGTTCCGATTCCACAGGCGGTGCTCGACGATGCCGACTACGACATCTGGGGTGAAGTGCAGCCGCAGATTGCCGAGGAGTTCGGTCGCATCTTTGATGAGACCGTGATGATCGGTTCTGTGAAGCCGAGTTCATTCCCGCTCTCGCTGCTGGATGGTGCAACGGCTGCTGGCCACGTTGTGGCTCGCGGTTCCGGTGTTGACCTGTACGACGAACTACTCTCCGAAGGCGGCGTTGTTGCGGCCGTTGAGGAAGACGGATTCCTGGTCAATGGCATCGTTTCGGCCCTGAACTTGCGAGCCAGCCTGCGCGGCTTGCGGGACACTGCCGGTCAGCCGATCTTCCTGCGCTCAATGCAGGAGACGACCCGCTACGAGCTGGACGGCGTGAGCGTTGAGTTCCCAAGGAACGGTGCGATTGATCCGTCCGAGGCATTGGCGTTTGCTGCCGACTGGGATCAGATCGTTTGGGCCATGCGGCAGGATATGACCTATTCGATCCTGCGTGAGGCCACGATCTATGACACCGACGGCACAACTATCCTGCACCGGCTGGCACAGCAGGACATGGTAGCGCTGCGTGCCGTGATGCGAGTCGGCTGGGCACTGCCGAACCCGATCAACCGGGTCAACGACAACGCTTCTACTCGCTACCCGGCAGCCGTTCTGGTTCCGGCCAATGGTGAGGGTGATGGCGACGGCTAAGCCGATCGTCAACTAACCCTTCATCACGACCAGAAAGGAACGACGCATGACCTGGTATCCACGTGACCCGACGCGAGGGAGAGGGTTGCAAACTAACACCCCCGGCGTCTACATCCAAGATGGCATCATCGCCCATCTGCACATCACCGGTGAACAGGCTCCGGCTGCCAGCACGACGGCTGTGCTTGCCGCAGTCACCGACACCGGTGAAGAGCAAGAGATCGACGAAGGATTCACAAATCCGCCATATCCGCGGAACATCACGGCAACGGCCGGAGGGGAATCGGGCGACATCAAGGCGATTCAGGTGATTGTCGAGGGCACTGACATTGCCGGCAGGGAGATCACCGAGACGCTGCCAGCGTTCACCGTAAACACAGCCGGCACAGTCGTAGGCAGCAAAGCGTTTGCCACGGTGACGAAGGTGACGATCCCGGCGCACGATGACACCGGCGCAACCACGGCTATCGGCTGGGGTAGCCTATTCGGATTGCCGGACACATTGCCCGGAGATACATCGTTGTTCCAGATTGTTGGGTCAACACGCGCGGGATCGACCTTTGAGTCCGCTGATCCTGATGAGGTATCTGGCAATACAACCGAGTTCACAAGCGCCAACGGTGCCACCGTCTATCACCTGTACTACATCGTCTAGGAGGTGCTGCATGGCGACATTCAAGCACCGGAATGGACGAACCCTGACGGCAGCACCCGGCACGAAGCGCTACGGCATTCTGGTCGGGTCCACCTACTGGACCGAGGTGGTGACTGCAAAGGCTCCGGTCTCGGCAGCACCGCCTGAACCGAAGGTTGAAGACCAGCAGGCAACCGGCCATCTGGAGAACCTGTCTGTCAAGCAGTTGAAATCGATTGCTGCTGAGCTTGGGCTGACCGGCTACTCGAAGCTGTTGAAAGAAGACTTGATCGCTGCCATTCGCACCGGATAGGAGGCTGAAATGGCCTACGCAACCCCGGCGGACCTGGCAGCCTATGTCAGCGAGGCGATCACACTGCCTTCAACGCAGGAGCAGCTACGGTTGCTGGAACGGGCATCCGAGCAGGTGGACTACCTGACGCTTGGGAGAATCGACACCGGCAATCCTGAACACGCTGAAGCCGCGAAACTTGCCACTTCCGCTCAGGTGGAATTCTGGCTTGATAGCGGTGAATCGGTCGATATGGGATCAGCCATCGGCTCGTACAGCATCGGCAAGATGTCGATCAACTACGGCGGTGGCGGGGCTGGCCGGCAAGGAACCCAAGGAACGCTCGCTCCACGGGCACGGCGCTACCTGTTCCTGGCTGGGCTGCTCTATAGAGGGGTTGGTTCGGCATGAGGATCCCTGGAGCGCTCTTGCCGTATACCGCGAGTTACCGACCTTATGCCGGTCAAACCGCCCACGGTCCAACCTATGGCGGATGGGTCAATTTCCGCTGCCGGATTGAACCGAAGCGGGATGTCTACAGGGATCGGGACGGAACCGAGATCGTGACCAGCGCGATGCTGTTTGCGTTCCCTGAGGCCCCTGTCGCCCCACAGGGCGAGGTGGTGTTCGCTGGCACAACCTATGAAGTGGTGGCAGTTGAGCGCCTACCGGGGCCAACCGGGACAATCCATCACATCGAGGCGCTACTACGCTAGGAGGCCGAACATGGCAAAGATGGTGTGGCAGGGCCGAGTTGTGATGGACCAGCTCAATGCTGGCGCTGCTCGTGGTCTCGGTATGGCTGCTGACCACCTGCTAACGGAGGGAACGAAGACGATCCCGTTTGATGAAGGCACGATGGCCCGTGATGGCCAGACCTCGCTAGACGGCAGCGCGCTGGTTGCCACGGTCTTCTACGACGGACCATCCAACCCATACGTGGTCAAACAGCATGAGGAATTGACCTACCGGCACTCGGAAGGTCGCCGAGCCAAGTGGTTGGAGTTGACAGGCCAAGAGCAGGCGGGCGCGATCAATCAGATCATCGCTGACGAGATCAGGAAGGCGCATCAGGGATGATCGCTGAAAATCTCGCCAAGTATCTGGACAACCTGGATATCGTGGACTACCGGCCGAATACAGTCGGTGGCAACACGTTCATCAACCAGATGCCGGATCAACCGGACCTGGCAGTGGCACTGTTCGACTATCCAGGTCCTGCCCCGGACATCAAGCATCCGTATGACTATCCCAATGTGCAGGTCAGGGTGCGGGGTGGACTTGATCCACGGCCTGCGCTTGCGCTGCTGGATTCGATCTATGACGCCCTGCATGACCTGCATCGGGTGGAACTTCCTGGCAGTATCTGGTTGGTTTGGTGCCGGTCGATGCAATCAGGTCCGATGCCGCTTGGGCCGGACGCTACTGGTAAACGACTGGAGTTCACGATGAACTTCAACGGACACATACTCAACCCAACGAGCAACCGGACGTAGTCCGAAATCCAACCCATGACGAACGATAGCCGCCCTTACCGGTGGCTTTTTGGTGTACCCGAAAGGACGCGAACATGCCATTGGTGAAGCCGCTGGCACAGGAATATGACCTGTCTATCATGGTTGCGGAGGCCCCGGTTCATATCGGTGGCATCACTGGAATCTCCCCAAGCCCGAGCAAGAACGATGTGGACGTTACCGACTTCGATTCCGGCAGTTGGAATGAGCATTTGCCGACACGCCGTGGCATGACATGGTCTGTCACTGGCCACCGCAAGGAAGACCCCGAAACCGGGGCGCTTGATCCCGGTCAAGAGGCCATCATGACCTATGCAAACCTGGTCGGCTCAGCGGCAATTGCAACGTTCCAGTATCTCAGCCCGGGCGGCCGGATCGTCGAGTTCGATGCGTCGTTGAACGTGACGCCGTTTGGTGGCACGAACGATGCAATTGCCAACTTCTCCTTCGAGGCCACGATGACCGGAGCGCCGCGTGACCTGACTGCCGGTGATGGCAACGGAGACGGAGACGGAGACGGTGACGGCGACGGCGACGGCAGTCCTGGCGACGGTGATGGCGATGGAGATGGTGACGGCGACGGCGACGGATAGTCGCTGAAGCTGATGGGTGGGGCCGGCCTTCGGGCCGGCTTCTTCTTGTGTAACGGAGTTCAGGAGAGTCTATGGCAACTAAACGGGCAACCACACCGAAGGCGCTTATCAACTTTCGGGCGTTTCGAGAAGAACGGAAACGACATCTCAAGCCCATCGTTGTTGAGTTTGCCGAGGATGTCAGGGTAGAGCTCCCGCCAAACATGCCGGCGACGGTCATGCTTGACCTGATGGACTTCCAACGTGAGCAGGAATCGGCTGGCGGAGATGGCGATTTGGCCAACCTCCCGCCGGATGTAGCCATGAACATCATGAAAGCGATCATCGGCAACGACCGTTTGCAGGAGGTCATCCGTGACCTAGAGCTGGACATGGGCGAGCTGATGTGGCTGTTGGAGCAGCTGATGGTGCATTACATGGGCGAAGTGATCGAGGCGCAGGAGGGAAACTGACCAGCGGCTCCGGAGAGCCATTTGACATCTTCGAGAACTGGCCGCTGGTTGAAGCTGGATTCCAATCTGAGTATGGCATCGACCTGCGCGATGATGACCTCGACACCATGTCATGGCGCCGGTTTCGAGCGTTACTGGTCGGACTGGGGCCGAATACGGCGCTAGTAGCAGTTGCGTCGTCTCGGCAGTCAAATCATGGAACCTCCCGACCATCTGACAACCATGTCATTGAACTGGACCTCAATGATCCGGTTCAGGAAGACACCTTCTTCAAACTCATGTTTGACCTGCCACCTCGGAAGCGATCAACCAAAAAGTCACCGCATCAGGCATAGCCGGATCTGGACATAGAGCATGTGCGCAATCAAGGTCGGCGAGCTCTTTTCGGAGCTACGCGTTGACAGCAAATCTGCGGATCAGAGTCTCGCACAGCATCAGCGTGCCCTCCAGAACACTGAACAGCAGGCAGGTTTGACTGAGGGTGCGATAAAGGTTCTCAACCAAACCATCATCGACTCCGGCGGCCGTGCGCGAAATGCTATGGGGCATTTTGTCTCCATGGGTAGTGGGATTCAGTCCGCTGGTCAGCAGTCGGCCGCTGCCGGAGGTTTGCTCTCCCGTCTCAATCAGTACATAACCACATCCGTCAGCAATGCTGCGCGTTTGGGTACTTCCATGCGTGGCACCGGACAGTCCGCCGGAGAGATGTCGCGTGGAGTGGACGCCGGAAGTCGGTCGCTTCGAGACATGTCGTCTGTCTCTGGACAGGCGGTAAGTGCGCTCGATCGCGTTGGCGGCATGATGCGTCAGGTTGTGGCAACAGCAGCCGGATTCGTGGTTGCCCAGGTGGGCATGAAGGTCCTTAGTGCCGCGGCAGACTTCGTCAAAGACTCGTTCATCGGCATGAACTCCATGCTCGAGCAGTCGAAGATTGCTTTTACGACGATGCTTGGTGGCGCTGAGATTGCCGGACGGTTCCTGAAAGACCTTGGCAGGTTCGCTGCTGAAACACCGTTTGACTTTCCCGGACTGCTGGTTGCTGCGCAGCGCATGCGAGCCTACCAGTTTGCTACTGAAGACATTCTGCCGTTACTGGAGGATGTCGGGAATGTTGCAGCTGGGCTCGGTGCCGGTGCTCAAGGCGTCGATCGCATCACGCTAGCTCTCGGACAGATGAACGCCAAGGGCAAGGTTCAGACCCAGGAGCTGCTGCAACTCACTGAACTCGGAATTCCAGCATTCCAGATGTTGGCTGATGCAATTGGTATCTCCGTAGGTGAGGTACAGGACCTGGTTTCGGCTGGCGAGATCAGCGCGGATACCTTCCTGCGAATTTTCCAGGATTGGAGCCGGGCGAACTTCGGCGACATGATGGCGCAGCAGTCCAAGACGGGTGCTGGTGCTGTCTCGAATATCACTGACGTGCTGCAAATGGCCGTGGCTCGTGGGCTGGAGCCGTTCTACGGCGCGCTGCGAGATGGCGCGGTCCGGTTTGCCGAGTTCCTGGAGACCGACCGGTTCGAGCGCTGGGTAACAACCATCACCGCTCTCTCGCGGACTGTGGTTGACGGTATTCTGGCGATTCCTGAAACGGCCAGTTCTATCCGCGTCTGGGTCTCCGATATTGTCAATTCGGGTGCACCACTCGAAATGTTCCTGAACGGCCTACCGGGATGGTTCCAAGATGCCGTGTCCCGAATCGGCGACACTCTTGGCATTGGTGGATACAACACGGTCACCGCCTTTGCGCAGGGCATGATCGACTCTGCCAGTACCAATGTACAGGCAGCGATTGACTACATCGCCGGATTGATCGCGTCATACCTGGTTGGTCAGTCTCCGCCGCCGAACGGTCCATTGTCAGCGATTGATGCAGCCGGCCGAAACCTGATGGAGACCTACACCGACGGCATGGTTCAGGGTGCAGCCGGTGCCGAGCGTGCCGGCGAATCAGTACTGGTTGCCATGCGTCGACTTGATGAGGCTGCCCAGCTCGATGCTGGCCGGGCCGGATTGGATGCAGCGGCCGGGAGTCTGGAGGCGATGGAGTTCGTTGCCGAGAGTGTTACCGGCAAGATCGCATCAATCAATCGCGAAATGGCAGCCATTGATCTGGAACTGCGCGAAATTGATCGCGAGATTCAGGCGATAAACAATGCCTATGATGCCACTCTGGAACCGCTCGAAGAGCAGTTGAAACTGCTGGAGCGCCAGCGAGACCTTCAAGCCGAAAAGCTCCAGCTCGAACACGATCTGGCACGTGCCAAGGTACAACAGGCACAGCTTGAAGCACTTGGTGACCCGGAACGTCGCGCAGAGATCGCCGGGGAAATGGCGCTACTTGACATCGAGAAGCAACGGGCCGAAAACGCCAAGCGTATTGCTGAGATCGAAGGTCAACTTGATGGTTCCGGCAACGCGATGTCTGATGACGAGCGCAAGCGGCTGGAACTCAAACAGCAGGGGTTGATCCTGGACCGTCAGGAAACCCAGCACCGTCTTGCGACTGATCGTGACCTGTCCGGCACCGAGCGCCAACGCTTGCAATTGCGGTTGGAGCAGATCGATCTCGACATCGCCGGCAATCAGGCGCGGTTGCGTGGCGAAGTGGAACTGACCGAAGCCGAGCGTGCCCGTCTGGAACTCCAGTTGCGGGAGCTTGAGCTGCGGCAGGAACTTCTGAACATGATCGACGCCGAGTCGTCGGCTCAGGCTACGGCAGATGCCGCGTTGCTGGATTCCCGGCAAAAAGAGAAGGACCTGATCGAGGAGATCGCCGACCTTCAGAATGAAATCGCCAAGATTCCGATCCTGGAAGAGATCGAGAAGGTCAATGAATCCCGAAGAAAAGCCCTTGAACCACTCGAAGCCGAGCGTGAGATCCTGGTTGACCAGAAGGAAGACCTTGATCACATTCGGGCACAGTGGCAATTCATCAAGGGAGACGTGGATTCGGCACTTGAACCGATGCGTGAAGCTGCCCGGCTTGCCGAGCAGAATGCGAAAGCGGCAGAGAGGGCTGCCGATGCCG
>CAZRNC010000032.1:0-15020 GCA_964601285.1 uncultured Thermomicrobiales bacterium
GAGAACGCTAAGAGGCGAACGTACGCAATTGTTCGTATAGTTGACAGAAAGACAACTAGCATAGTTCAAGGCTACATAATCCGCTTCATTACCCGTTGACTTGCGGGGATCGCCCTCTGCACTCTCTATCCAAGTGAAGCTGGGGCAGCGCAAAAGTGCCAAGTCCGTCATCTCGACCGAAGCGGAGAGATCTCTTCCGACCGGGTAGATGCCGTGGAGAACCGCGTTCGACGGACGATATCAATCACTGCAACGTGATCCGTGACGAGATCTCTCCGCTTCGGTCGAGATGACAAATTAGGTCGGTCGGACAGGCTAAACCTGGTGCTGACGTCGCTGAAAATCGCTGACCATGAACAGAGTTGCACAAAAAAACCGCTGATCCCGAACCCGGGACCAGCGGTTTCATTGCAAAAAGGGGGCTACCCTAGCGCGTTGCGGACCTCTTCGGCGTGCGAGGATGAGTGGATGCCGCCACTGCCCATCAGCGCATCGCCAACCGTTGTCGGGCCGCGGAAGCCGATGATTTCCTTCGCCAGCAGTTCATCAGGCATGTTCTGTATCCGCCCTGCCAGTCCTTCGTGGACAGCCTTGAACTCAGCGATCAACTCATCGCGGCTTTTGTCTGCACGGGCATCGACATGGCTCTGGTTCCAGGCGTTGACATCGAATGATCCAGCAGCTGGCGGGTCTCCGCCCTGAGCCATCTTGGACATCATTTCGTAGCTTGCCTGGCGGCCAGCCAGATGGGCGAGGACCTGTCCTGCCGTCCAGCCGCCTTCTTCCTGGTGTACCTGCGTCGCCAACTGTTCGTCGGTCAGGCCACCAAATGTCGACTCGACATCCGCGATGCCGGTACTGATTGACTGGAGAATCTCATCTTTCGTTGCCAAGGTTTATCCCTTTCCTGATACAACTGTCTCGTTTTCTGACTGTATCACGAGGTCAGGATCGATCCGTCGGCGACCATTCCAGTTCCGGATCGAGCGGGTAGATCGGACGACGCAAGTTCTTGTAGTTAAAGCTGTGCAGGTTTGGGCTGGAGATGCCGGGCGCATCAACCTCGATCACCTTCGTGGCGATCGGCTCAAAGGCCGCCCGGAAATGGGCAGCACTCTTCAGCACCAGAATCCGGCGCTGGGTCGGCTCAATGCCAAATGCCCGGAAGAAGTTGAGATCGTTCGGATGGCCCCGCAGGTCAGTTAGCTGCAACTCGATACCACCGGGGCCGTTGATCTCCAGCACTACTGTCCGGCCACGGCTCGACCGGGTGCCGGCACCCATCACCCCGCCCATCGGGAAGCCGCCCTCATGGATCAACCGCACCATGCCGGTAACCTCAACCGGATCGCCGTGCAGGCCATCATGCTTGCCGCCCACCGACAAGGTCACTGTCGCGCCAACACCGGCTGCGATGCAGGCATCCACGGCTGCACGATCCATAATCTGGGCTACCGCCGCTGAGCGTGCATTGGCTTCAAGGAGTCCCTTGAGGACTGCCGTGCCATCACCAGCCGTGCCACTTGCGCCAGAATCGGAAATGTCAGCCAGCACATAGACGCTGCCCGGTTCGCCAGCCATTGCCTCGGCAATGGCATCGGCAATCGGAGTCGGGTGAATCGTGAAATCCTCACGCAGGTCCCAGCAGATCTGGGCCAGTTCATCTGCATATCGCTGTGCCTTGGCCTTGTCGTTATCGGTCACGACGATCGTGGCGACACCGGTGAACTCCTGGTCAGAGAAGGGGAAGCCGCCAAGCACTGTCGCAGCAACGACTCCATCTTCAGTTTCCATCTCGCGGGCACGGTCGATCGCTGTCTTGAGCGGAGATTGCCAGGTTGTAACCATCGATTGGTTCGGAGCGATCAGTGGCACGCGGGTGAACGCCATCGTTGGCTTGATCTCACCCTTGATCATCCCGACCAGGATCTCCATCGCCCGCGCGCCGGTTTCCGGGGTATCAACGTGCGGGTATTGCTTGTATCCAACGAACGCATCGCACTGTTCCATCATCTCATCCGAGAGGTTGGTGTGCAGGTCCAGCGGTGCAACAATCGGAATCTCCGGGCCAACGACTTCCCGGATAGCAGTCAGAAGCGGGCCTTCGCCATCAGGCAGGTGTTCCAGTGCCATCGCCCCATGAATACCAAGCAACACGCCGTCGATTTCGCCGGAATTGCGGATACCTTCAACGATCTCGTCGCGCATCGTCTCGAATGCTTCCCGGGTTACCGGTCCACCCGGCACAGCCCGTCCGAAGGTGGTCGGGATTAATTCGACGTCGTTGGCCTTGGCGGTCGCGATGATCCCGCCATAAATCGTGCCGGTTCCCTCAAGATCGAGAATCTGTTGACCACGATCGATCCTGCTGGAGCCTTTCTGGAAGTCTGTCAAACTGGTCAGTTCATGCTGAAACGTATTCGTTTCCTGCGAAATACCACCGGTTACGATCCGCATATGGCACCTGTCCCCATTCTTCACATGCTGCATCCAAACCTTGGGTCAGTATCAGGCAGCCCACCGGCCAGCGCAAGACTTGGCAACAAATGGGGTAGACTATGCGCCGTTGGCCAAGCCGGCGAACAGCAGTTGAAAGAGCGTGTAGTGAAGCCGGTTTCCGTCGACCAGATCCGGGATATTGTCCAACGCACCCACGAGCCGCAGTTTATGCTCCCCGCCCGGTTCAACCACGTGTCATTCGATTCGTTCCAGCTTGGGCCGGAGGATATCGACCAACGCCAGACGATCGAGCAGCTCCGGGCAATCGTCACCGAAAGTGGACGTCCGCTGCGATTCTGGCAGAAGCGCAACCCGGAGATTCCGCGTGGCATCTATATGATGGGGCCACCTGGCATCGGCAAAACCCATCTGCTGGCTGCAACATTCCATGACGCATCAGAACCGAAACTGTTCGCCACCTTCGATGAGTTTCTGGCCGCCGTTGGCACGATGGGCATGGAGGCACTGGCCGGGTTTCTCACCCAACACCGCCTGGTCTGCATTGATGAAATTGATCTCGATGATCCCGCCAACATTATGATGCTGAACTCAATGCTGCGGATCATGCTGACAGCTGACCTCTATGTGATCGCCACCGCCAACGCCCGGCCGGGCGGTATGGCCGGCGGTCGCTACTACCAGAACCCTTTCACCCGCGAACTTGGCGAAATTGCCGGCAGCTTTTCGATCGTCGAACTTGATGGTCAGGACTGGCGCGAAACCGGACAGGTCACCAATCGCCACCGGCCACCAGCCGAACGGGTTGTGCGCTTCCAATGGGACGAACTCATGACGTTTCTGAGGGAGACCCACCCCATGTACGACGCTCGTTGGCTTCTTGAGGTGGACGGCATCAAGCTGGACCGGCTCCAGCCTCTCGCTGACAGGGACCAGGCGATCCGGTTTGTCCGCTTGATCGACCGTGTGTATGACAGAGATGTCCAGCTCACGGCATCCGGAGAGGTTCCGCCGGTGGATACCATCCTCACGCCGATCCAAGATGAAGCCCGTTTTCGACTCCACTTCATCCGCTGCAGGTCACGCCTTACAGAGTTGTTAGGAGTCGCCGTTTCGTAGGGCGCAACAAGTCCTTACGGTAGCGTCAGTATCCAGGGGTCGGCGTCGGTGATGGCAACGGTGTGTTCATACTGGGCCGAGCGTGAACGGTCGGCGGTGATGATCGTCCAACGATCTTCGAGCAGGCGCATCTCGCGAGAACCGGCGACAATCATTGGCTCAATGGTGATGACCATACCAGGCTTCAACACGGGACCTTCACCCGGAGGGCCGTAGTGGGGGAGCATTGGCGCTTCGTGCAGCTCCCGGCCGACTCCATGACCAAACAGGTCGTGAACCACCTGGAATCCGTCCTGAACCACGCGTGCTTCGATCGCTGCCGAGATGTCGGTCAGCCGGTTGCCGGCCAGGGCAGTTGCAATTCCAATCTCGAGCGACTCGGCGCAGACATCCATCAGCCGTTGCGACTCCGGATCGATGTCGCCAACTGCATAGGTTCGGGTAGCATCGCCATGCCAACCTTCGAGAATCGCGCCAATATCAATCGCGATAATGTCGCCATCTTCCAGCTTTCGATGGCCCGGAATGCCGTGGACAATCTCATGATTAACCGCGGTGCAGATCGTTCTCGGGAAGCCACGGTAGCCCTTGAACGCAGGCTTCGCGCCATGATCGAGGATGAATGTTTCAACAAGGTGATCGAGTTGCAACGTCGTCACACCCGGCAACACCTCGCCCTCAAGCATTTCGAACGCGTTGGCAACCAGCCTGCCGGCTTCGCGCATCAGTGCCAGTTCTTCAGCATTCTTGATCTGTATCCGGTTGTTGCGCGCCATGCTTGATCCACCTCATCTGTGATCCTGTACTCATCCAACCGGAAGGATGCCATAGTCTGCCTTCCGACCGACACACAAAACCGCCGGGACCTGCGAGGTCTGCGGCGGTTTTGCGATGTCATTCAGTTTGGCATTTACAACCGCAGGCGGGGGTCGAGGTAATCACGCAACCAGTCACCAACCGTATTGATGCCCAGCACCGTCAGCATAATCGCAATGCCCGGGAAGGTGTAGATCCACCACTGTCCGGTAATGATCTGGTCACGACCCGCCGCAACCATGCCGCCCCAGGTCGGGACATCCGGAGGAACGCCAAGCCCCAGGAAGGAGAGCGACGCTTCGGCGATGATCGTATTTGCCACCGCGAAGCTGGCAATAACGATGATCGAGGCATAGGTATTCGGCAGAATGTGCTTCACCATGATCGAGCCGGGCCGCACACCAATCGCACGAGCCGCTTCGACAAACTCTTTCTCACGCCAGGAGAACACCTGACCGCGAACAACACGGCCATAGGTCACCCAACCTGCCACACCAAGCGTGATAATGATCTTGTCCAGACCCTGCCCTAGTGCAGTCAGAATCGCGATGGCCAGCAGGATGAACGGGATCGCCAGCTGAATATCGGCAATACGCATGATGACATCATCAATCTTGCCTCCATAGAAGCCGGAGATGAGTCCCAGCGAGATGCCAATCGCACCAGCGAGGAGTACAGCGGCGATGCCAACAATCAGCGAGATGCGAGCGCCATAGAGGACACGTGTGAAGATGTCACGGCCAAGCGAGTCAGTCCCCAGCAGGTATTCAGTCGAGCCGGCAGAGTTCCATGCTGGGGGCGTCCGGGCATCGATAAGCCGGCCAGCACGTGGATCGTGGTCAGTGATGAACGGCGCAAAGATCGCAGCAATGACCATCAACGTCAATACGATCGAACCAACGAGTGCAAGCTTGTTCTGCAACAGGCTGTGCAACGATCGCGGCAACCGTCTCTTGGTCGAAGTTGTGCGGCCAAGCTCGGTCAGTGGGGTATAGGCAGCCGTTGACCCCGGTGGGGGTGCAACACTGTTATCTGGCTCGGCCATTAGTTCTCCTCTTGTCCAGTTGGGTTCACAGTTGACATTCCCCTAGCTGTACCGAACGCGTGGATCGATAACGCCATACAGCAGATCCACGATCAGGTTCAGGAAGACAAACAGCGTTGCAATGATCGTTACCGCACCGACAACCACCGGGAAGTCCCGCTGTTGCACGGCCAGAATGATCAGCCGGCCCACACCAGGCCAGGCGAACACGGTCTCCGTAATAACTGCACCGCTCAGCAGCGTTCCAAACTCCAGACCGAAAATCGTCACCACCGGGATCAACGCGTTTCGAAGTGCGTGGCGATAGATAACGATCCGCTCAGCCAACCCCTTGGAACGGGCTGTCTTGATGTAATCAAGACCCAGTACTTCTAACAGACTCGAACGTACCAGGCGGGCATTACGGGCAAGTGAGAACGTCGCCAGGGTGACTGCCGGAAGGATCAGATGCTTGATCGTGCTGACAAATGAACCGTCGCCCTGTCCAAAGCTGGGCAGCCAGCCGAGCAGTCCGGCAAAAATCCAGATCAACATGACACCAAGGAAGAATACCGGCAGCGACTGGCCAAGCAGGGCAAAGCCCATGGCCATTGTGTCCCAAACGGTATTCCGTCTCGTTGCGGAAATAATGCCAATAGGTATGGAGACAACCACCGAAATCACAAAGGCAGCGCCGGCAAGCCGAAGCGTGGCCGGAAGGCGTTCCATAATCAGGCCGAATACGGGCTGACCCTGGCGAAATGAGTTACCAAAATCTCCACGAATGGCGTCACTGGCGAAGTCCCAGTACTGGACGTACCAGGGGCGGTCAAACCCCATTACCCGTCGCAATTCATCAACTTCTTCCCGGGTAGCGTCCGGGCTTGCCATGAGCAGTGTCGGATCACCCGTTTGGTACAGGATGAAAAAGACGAGTAGCGAAACGCCTGCCACAACGAGGACCGACTGCAAGAGTCGTCGGATGATATACCGTGTCACAGTCGCTCACTTCCTGGTGCTATTGATTCGATAAACCCTGGCACACTCGATTCCGACAATCTGGTGGCCCGGTTCAGATTTCTTGTATGCGTTGTAGGGTACCGGAGGGTTACCTAGTTGAAAACCCCTTCAGCCCGTCTCGAACGCACATTCCGGCAATTAGACGACAGTCAGGTTCAGTTTGCGGGATGGTCGTGGAGCATGTGACGCGCAGAATGCGTTCAGGTCTACCGGTATACCTGCTATGAAAAAGGCATGCCGTGCCCGGATTCGGGCACGGCATGCTAGAAACACTAGATACCTTCGAGGTCGGCCAAGACGACGCTGATGCGCTCGTCGGCACTGGCGTCCCAGACAAGATCAGTGCTGGCTCCGTAGAAGTCCACCTGATGCCAGAGGAAGATCCACGGGCATCCACGGTTGACAATCGCCTGAATCTCATTCATGAGACCCGCGCGAACGTCTGGATCAACCGACTGGTTCAGCTCGGCAAACTTCTCGATGTACTCTTCATCTTCCCAGTAGGTGAAGTTCAGGGAGTAGTCAGGATGCACATAGAAGAGTTCCTGCTCGCCCGTGAACGGGGAACCAAGACCGAGGAAGAAGAGGTCATCCGGGTTACCGGATGGCAACAGCTCACCGGCGTAGACTGACCACTCGAGAACCTTCAGCTCCACATCGAAGCCGATCTCCCGAATGTTCTGGGCTACAGCCTGTGCGATATCGGAGTCCTTGATGTAGCGGCCGTTCGGCGCATCCATGATGAGCTGATGACCTTCGGCAACGCCTGCCTCGGCAAGCAACTGCCGTGCCAGATCCGGATCGTACGGATAGGCTTCCGCAGACGGATCGTCGTTCGGCGGGTTGACGATGGTGCGAGTGCGCTCGCCATAACCCTCGAGGATGGCAACCCGGATCGATTCCCAGTCAATGGCGTAGTTCAGCGCCTGGCGAACTCGCTCATCATTGAATGGTTCACGGTCACAGCGGATGCCAACGAAGATATTGCGGCCACCGGTGACGGACGATACACGGGTGTTGTCGCCGGATTCCACCTGCGGAACCACTTCCGGTGCCAGGTTGACCACAATCTGGGCCTCTTCGTTCTGGAGGGCCACCACGCGGGCGGAGAGCTCCGGAACCGGCCGGAAGACAACGCGGGCAATCGAGGGCATAGTGCCCCAGTAGTCCGGGTTTACTTCCAGGACGATGCGATCGTCACGAACCCACTCAACAAACTTGTAAGCGCCGGAGCCAACCGGGTTCTGGGCGATGTGCGCCAGATTTGCCTCAGAGTCATCCTCGTAGACACTCGGCGGCAGGATCTCGAAGCTTGCAAGCAGGTCAGGGAAAATTGCGGCCGGCTTGTCGGTAGTTACCCGGAAGCTGTATTCATCGATTACTTCCGAGCTGACATAGCCAATCTGCTGGTTGATCGACTGCACACGACCGGAGTTACCGATCTGTGGCTGGTTGGCACGCTCGAAGGTGAAGACAGCCGCTTCGGCGTTCACCGGGGTGCCGTCATGGAAGGTAGCACCTTGTACCAGGTTGAACTCCCAGGTCAGGTCGTCAACGTTGCTGTACGACTCCACAATGTTCGGGATGATCTGCATGGTGGCCGGGTCACGAAGCAGGAACATGTCGAAGATGTGGACATTAACGTTGAACTCAGGTGTGGAGTTACGCAGCAATGGCTCGAGCGTGTTGGCGTCGACGCCCTGCATAATCACCACTTCGCCGGAAGCTGCGACCGGAGGAGCTTCTTCTTCAGTCTCCTCGTCGTCTGGCTCTTCTTCCTCGGTCTCCTCAGCAGGAGCTTCGGTAGCTTCAGGCTCGTCGTCATCTTCGTCGTCTTCGTCGCCCTCGTCCTCCGGGGCAGAAGTGGCAGTTGCGTCGGCGGCCGGTGCCGTCGTTGCGGTTGGATCGTCGTCGTCATCACCACAAGCAGCAAGGAGTGCTGCCAGGGTCGGTGCGGCAAGCCCAAGAGCTGCGCCACGCTTCAACAGAGTACGTCGGGTGATTGCGCCGCCGTACACGTCTCGAACCAGAGCGTCGATCGCTCGTTGCTCAGACATGAATGGATACCTCCTCCAGAAAGCAAATCGCCTTGCCTAACAGGATGACCGTGCACATTTCCCCATTTGCACGGGTTCACACCACATTTCCCCGGGTACCAGATAGCGACACATTTTCCGGGTACTTTCGTCCCTGTTGAACGTTTCCCAAGCACACCATGCGTCGCCGGTCTGTCACACCGTCAGGCCAAGGGATAATATGAGATCAATCCACGCATGTCAAGCAAGCCCAATCAGGCAGACACCTCACGTGCCGCGGGATCCGCAGATATTCAGGTGGAAATGATTGATGTTACGGATGTTCCGGTTCGACAGCCTGGATCAACACGCTCACGTTTTCGATCACCGTTCCCCGGTAATCTACATACGAGCCGAGCGCAAGATACACTGGCTGCAACACCAGATCCTTGTTGGCATCTATCGTCAACACATAGGCAATCGAGAACGACTTCACCTGGTACTGACCGGATTCCACAATTGGTACCAGACTCGACCAGAACCCCTTGCCCTCGGCCAGTTCCTGCCATGCCTCTTCCGGAGACATCATGCTGAGATGCATCGTTTCCACCAGGTGGAGCCAATAGCCGGAGACTGAACGAATGACTCCTTCCTGGTCGATCCACACCGAAACGGTCAATGGATGGCCAAGCGCCATGTTGGTAAACCCGTCAACCGGGAAATCCACCTGGAGCGATCCATCATCCCCTGCGGTGATAATCGGATCCGGTGCCGGCGACTGCAGCGGGAATCCGCTCTCGCGGAGCCATGTATAGGCCTGTGCAACCATCTCATGCGGGTCACCAACCAACCGGGCGCTCTCCCCCAGAAGTTCACAGGCAAATGCCCCACTCTGTGGCAGCCAGGTCAAGGTTGTACCGCTGGTTGATTCAAACGAGATTACCGTTTTGCCGCGCACTGATCTGGTTGTCATTTCGCCATCAAGGTTCAGCGCATTAGAAACGTCATTGAACATGGTCATGACATCCACGTCCGGCACCGAGAAGCGGTAGACGGGCGCAGATGGTTCTGAAGCAGGCAGGGAGGAGGCGAGTTCATAGGTGACGTCGCTCGCCGCCGGTGGGTTCGCCACTGCCAGCGTTGCCTTCGCGCCAACCTCAATCTGGGACGCCATCAGTGGTGGGACTGCTGCCGGCGAGGATGTTTCCTCATCCACCTGCTGGGTTTCGCGGGTAGAGATTACGGCCAACGAGCCAACCGTTGCCGTTACTGTCGCCATCGACTGGAAGGTCGGGCGCGTACCGTCCGGGATCTCAGCACCAAGCGACAATGGTTCGGAATCTGGAGAGTTGCTCCAGAACTGGCCGGAGGCAAACACGCCGACGGCTACTACCGCCACGAACACGGCGGCAATCGCCCCACCGAAGGTATAGGCAGGGTTCTGACGCCACCGCGAGTGCCGGGGCTGCACCGGCAATGGACGCGGTCGCGGCTCTAGCAACTGTTCGAGCAAGCCGTCCCGAAAAGCGGGATCCGGCAGGTCATCCGGCAAGGTTCGATGCAGCCGGCCAGCAAGCTGGACGATCTCTTCAAGCTCGACCTCGTCAAAAACCGGCACCGGTTGACCGTTGAGCAACCTGTCTATTGCCCGATCCAGCCGATCCGCTTCTCTCGCCACCTCAGACATATTGCCGCTCCATACGCGCACGCAAATTGGTGAGCGCTCGATGAACAAGTTGTTTGATTGCGCCTTCAGAGCGCCCCATCAGGTCACCGATCTCCCGATTCTTCAAACCATGAGAGAACTTCAACACCAGCACTCGTTGCTGATCTGGAGGTAGCAACCGAATGGCAGCAACGAGCTCTTCGGCATCCTCACTTCGCGAAAGGTGGTCTGCAGGATCGTCATCCGACTCTTCAATGTAACTGAACACCGTGACATCCTCGACCGCGATTTCCCTCCCGCTGGATCGCCCTCGCCGGTTGATGACGTTGGCAGCGATCCGGAACAGCCAGGCACCAAATGGAAGCCCACGCCACTCGTATTTCGGCAGCGCCTGCAGTGCTTGTTGAAATGTCTGCGAGGTAACGTCTTCGGCATCGTGGTGTGTTCCAACACGCCGGTATGCATAACGGTAGATCCGGTCTGCGTAAAGTTCGTACAGTGCAGCGAACTCTCGCGGATCCCGCTGTGCGGCCGCCACCATCGCAGCCTCATCGGGTGTGTCGATACCGGAATTCACCCCTCCCGGATTTCCGGAATCCTTCAGCACCCGACTGATTCCCTTCTGTCTGAACAAGGCTGGGATGCGATCATAGTTACGCTCATTCTTTCAGGTTGCTCTATAGATCAATTTCACTGACGCTGCGATGTACCAGGGCATTGCGCCCTTCTCAATAGTCCCATATCATTCGCCAAACTGCCGAACGAGTGTTCCGCATGCGAATGCTTCTACTAACTAGACGTCGAACCATCGAAACTGTTGCATATCTCTCTATGCAATCAGAATGAGGAGACCTCTGATTATGCCGCAGATCACCATCCGTCCGGCACAAATGCCTGATGCCGCGGCCATTGCAATCATCTACAATCAGGGCATCGAGGCGCGCATCGCCACATTTGAAACGGTTCTCCGTACGCCAACCGACATTGAACAGAGCTTGCAAAACGCCGAAGGACGTTTTCCCTACCTCGTCGCGGTCGATGGCGACCAGGTCGTCGGTTGGGCAAGCGTATCAACCTACCGGCCGCGAGAGTGTTACGGCGGCATCGGAGAATTCTCAATCTACGTGCACGAGGATTACCGCAAGTCGGGTGTCGGACGGATCCTCTTGCCGGCGCTGATCGAAGCAGCCGAAGCAGCAGGGTTCTGGAAACTGTTGAGTCGCGTATTTCTGTTCAATACCGGCAGCCGCCGGCTCTGTGCATCGTTCGGGTTTCGCGAAGTCGGGGTCTATGAGAAACACGCCAAGCTGGATGACGACTGGCTCGATGTCGTCATCGTTGAGCGGCTCATCCCGAGCAACCAAACATAGGTAGAAACCATATGGAAGAAAGGGGAGACCATGACCGTCTTGTCATTGAAAACGTTCCAGGCCCACGAAGGCAAGCAGGCCGAACTGGTGCAATTGCTGCAGGATGCACGGGCAACCATGCTGGCAGTCGACTCCAACCGCACCGTCCGGGTCTTCGAAATCAAGGAAGGTCCCGGCACCGGAAACATGACGATCGCGATTGAATATGAAGACATGGAGTCGTTCCGGGCGATCCGGGCAAAAGAGCAGGGCGATCCACGCTGGCAAGCTATCGGCGAACGTGCCAATGGCGACAACCGGCCGGCCGAAACGCTTAGCTACTACCAGATGGAAGAGATCTAACTCTCGAAGATGTCCGCTACTGGCAGACGGAAGCCTGGCAGAACGTCTCCACCATCAAGCTCATCGTCCATAGTCAGCACGACCACGTCTTCATCCTGCGTATGAATGGTGATCGACTTGCGCCCGGGGTGGACCAACCAGATAGCCTGAACGCCCGCACTGAGGTATTCACTCACCTTGCGAGCAATCATCCCGGCTCGCTCCGAAGGGGAGATGATCTCGACGATAAGATCCGGTGCAACTGGCACAAAGCCAATTCGCTCTTCACGAGAGGGCAAGCGCTCCGTACTCACAAATGCCAGGTCCGGCGCAAGCACGGTATCCGGGTTTCGAGAAAGCGTGAATCCGGTCTCCGCTGCGTAAGCCTTGCCCAACTGATGCTGAAGGACATAACCGCCGACCCGAATGGCCAGCAACATCCCGACCTCACCATGCTCCCCACCGGCTGGCGGCATATGGACAAGCTCCCCTCGAATCAAGTCATACCGCCCCGGCTTGTCATCCAGGTTGGCGAGGTCTTCAGCAGTCATGAGTCGTGTCGTCGCCATGGAGGGCCTCCACTGAAGTCGATCTAGCGGAATATATCGGCCACCGGCAACCGGAAGCCTGGCAGAACGTCTCCGCCATCAAGCTCGTCATCAACAGTCAGAATCTTCGAGGTACGGTCCGGGTTATAGGTCGTGACAAGCTTGCGCCCTGGCTCAACAACCCAAACGAGCGAAACGCCACACTCGAGGTATTCCATTACCTTGTCAGAAACATCCCTGAGCCGGTCGGACGGAGATACCACCTCAACGACAAGGTCCGGCGCAAGCTCAAGATATCCGCTTCGCTCTGCTTCCGGAGGCAAGCGGTCTGGTTGAACGAGCGCTACATCCGGGGCAAGGAGAACATCAGGATCACGAGCCAGGATAAAGCCAGTCTCTGCCGCGGACACATCTCCCAACGCATGTAGATCAGCAAAATCCGCAATCTTCCGGGCAATGCGCATAACAATGATTCCATGGTCGTATCCAGCCGGTGACATTCGGATCAACTCCCCCCGGATCAGATCGTATCGCCCCGGCTCATCACCCAGATCGTCCAGGTCTTCTATTGTCATGAGTCGTGTCGTCGCCATGGAGGGCCTCCGTGCTGTCAGGCGCTGGGAATATCCGGAGAGCTAAGGATACACCCGGAATGGTCCTTCAAACGACGATGCCAGCACGCCGGGCGATCTCGTCAAAGTTGGACCATTCCATGCTGCGACGGCCCTCTTCGATCTCGTGAATGACGTCCAGAACCGCTGCATTGACCGGAGCCTGAATACCCTCCCGGCGGGCGACTTCCACCAGCGGTGCAATCTGCATGTCGATTTCGGTCTTGCGCTTCTTGATCTTAAGGTCGCGCCAGATACCCATGTGCTGTTTGACGGTTCCCCGCATCGGTTCAGCCATTGCCAGCAGCGCGCTGGTTGATCGCTGTTCGAAGTCAGGACCCGGAGCGAACATGTTGGGATCAAACTCGCCGATCAGTTCCAGCTTGTCAGCTTGCGACTTTGCAACCAGGTACGCTTCTGCGCTGGCTGCCTGGCAGAGCTTCATCCCCAGATCGCTGTCAACAACGTCCGGGATGGTGGCATCAACCGAAGAAATGACGAACGCCATCGAGCCGTAGACCAATTTGCCCCAGAGGTAGCCCCAGATATTGGTGGTGGCATGCGCCGGCATGACATGGTTCAACGCGGCACGCACCGCCTCAACCCGGTCGGACTCTCGTCCATCGAGTTCTCCTATATATATGTGTTGCTCGTGGGCGAGTTGAATCAGGCCAGGTTCCATATAATCCGCACCGAAATGGACGAAAACGCCAACGGTGCGCTCCTTGCCGACATGCCGGGCGATGATCTCTTCGTTCAGCCCGTTCTGGAGTGAAACGACGTAGCCATCTTCCGCCAGCATCGGCCCATAGCGTGCCATTGCATCGTCGGTGAAATGACCCTTCACACAGAGGAAGGTAACGCCAAGCGGGCCATCCAGATCATCGGCATGGATCGCTCGTACCGGGAAGTTGCGGTCACCACGATATCCGGTGATCTGCAATCCTCGCTCGTTGATCGCCCGGATGTGTTCAGGAACGACATCAACCAGGGTGACGTCATACCCGGCATCATGCAGGAACGCGCCAACCGTTCCACCTATAGCACCTGCTCCGACAATCGTGATCGGTGTATCGCGCAAATCCGCCATCTACGATCGTTCCCTTCCTGTTTGGCCTCTGGTAACGCGTTACACTAGCATGAACCGGCACGTTCCAATGTCACCTGAAGGGAACGCCAGATGCGCCTACATCACGTCAGTATTCCCGCACCGCCGGAGACCATCGAACAGGGACGTCAATTCTATGGCGAGTTGCTCGGCATGACCGAGCTGCCACAGCCGGTCAGCCTCGAACCAGGTAGCGTCCTCTGGTTTCAGGCAGGTGATGGAGAACTGCACCTCTTCCAGGAGTCACCAGCCAATCCGGTTGCAACTGGCCGGCATTTCTGTTTTGCGGTTGAAAGCATCACAGATGTCCGTCAACGTCTGGAGCGGTTCGGTATCGAGATCGAGGACGCCACCCCGATCCACAACCGACCGAGGTTCTTCTGCCAGGACCCGTTTGGAAACCGGTTGGAGATTACCGAGATCCAGGGGCCGTATCGCTAGCAACGGTCTCGGGAATAAACTCCCGGTTGGCACGTTATATATAGTGTGGGCCACCGGGCAAAGGAACCATCCCTTCCCCAGCGTTGAACAGTTGGAACCCCACTCCTGCCGTCAGCCGCCTGGCGTGACAATTGCCGGGCTATGCGCTTGTAACAGCGTGAGGCAGACCGTTCTAGTATTGACAATCCCTGAATTCCATAGTACGTACTACGTAAGGAATGTATTTCAGGGGATGTTCGTCCCGGATAATACAAATAGATTGCCTGGAACCATTTACAAATGGTTAAAGCGGGCTTATGATGGGTTGCAGTGATTGTGGGATATTTCACAATCCAATGGATAAGTAATTGACATATCATCAGAGCAGTGCTAGTGTAGCGAGATTGCGGCGATATGGCAGCGACGCCATGGAGTCGACCATCGAAGCTGATGGTACGGAAGAAAAAGAGGGGGTCGCATGACAGAACGAGTGATCCAGGATACCTATGACCTGGATAAGGCTGT